>NZ_JBEOYB010000023.1:0-102725 GCF_040296845.1 Streptomyces sp. NPDC001985 | reverse complement strand
TGCACCGGCTGACCGGGCTCCACCGGCGAAGAGCACCGCCCGGTCACCGCCGCACGCGCCACCGCCGCCTGTACCGCCCGCTCCCGCCGCCGCTCAGCTCACCACTGCTCTCCCGGTGCGCTGCCCGTCGGCTTCACACCCGCGCGTCCCGCACTTCCGGCAGCGCAAGAACCCTGAGCCCGGCACCGCCCGGTGCGCACAGAGCAGGCCCGCCGGGGCGGTCCCCGTACCGGCTGTGGACGGCCCCTCGGCTCGGCAGTGACGGCATCCGGCGGCTGTCGGGGTCAGCCGTCGCGGAGGTTCGGTGGGTCGAGGACCCGGTCACGCAGAATGTCCTGGTACGGGTGCCCGGTGACGTGCTCGATCAGCAGGGCGGCCAGGACGTAGCCGGGGCTGCTGTAGTGCCGGCGCCGGCCCGGGGCGGTGAGCGGGAGCAGGCGCATCACGCGGGCTGCGGTGTCCGCGCGGGACAGCGGCACGCGCGGTCCCGACTCGGACCGGTTGCAGCATCCCCGTGGGGCAGTCCGGAGGTATGCGTCAGCAGATGGTGCGCAGTGATACCGGCCCAGGCTGCCGGGCCACCCGGCAGCCGCTGGGCCACCGGGTCCGACAGGGACAGGACCCCGTCTCCGGCGAGGACAAGAGCGGCGGCGGCCGTGAACTGCTTGCCGAGGATCGGCCTCGCGGTTCAGCCCGGGACCGTCCGTTGCCTGGGGACCTTCCCCGACAACCCGGAAGACGTACCCCAGGTCGTGATCGACCGCATCGCCGAACAGCTCGGCCTGGACCCCATCTCGTTCGCCGGGTGCGGCAGGAGAGAGGCCCGCTGGGACCACCAGGAGCAGATCCGCAGCGCTTACGGGTACGCGAAGTTCGGCCCCGGCCAGTGGTTCGCGCTCGCCCGCTGGCTGTACCAGCGGGCGTGGATCGGCTCCGAGCGCCCGACCCTGCTGTTCGACCTGGCCACCAAACGGCTGGTCGACCGGAAGGTGGTGCTGCCCGGGGTGACCGGGCTGGAACGGCTGGTCTGCGGGCGGCTCTGCGGATCGCCGCAGCCAAGCACGACGCCGGCCACACGCACGGTCCGAGCCGAGCCGGCCGCACTCCGCGCCAAGAGACCCGGGTGCCCTCCGAGCCGGCCCGGCACCGCGACCGCCTCAGGCGGTTCACCGCGCCGCTCCGCCCGCCTGGGACCCTCCGCGGCCCCGCAGAACAGGACTTCACCCGTGCCGTCTGAACCACGACCCGACCGGCAGGCCCGCGCACCGCCACCAGCCGGCACACCTTCGTTCCCGTCCCCGCCGTACCCACTTTTTTGTGGGTACTTGTCGGCCGCCGGGGGCGCGGGGGAATCTGGTGACCGGCGGCCGGAAGGGGTCGCCGAAACCAGGGGAACGGGACGTACGGGGAGGCGAGCGGTGGTTCAGGAGACGGAGCGGGCCCCGGTGAGCTTCTCCAGCCGACGGTGGCCCCAGTCGGAGAGAGGGGCCAGCGCCTCGGAGAGGTCCCGGCCGAACGCGGTCAGGGAGTACACCGTCTTCGGCGGCAGCACATCGTGCACCTCCCGGTGCACCAGCTCATCGGCCTCCATCTCGCGGAGCGCCTGAGTCAGCACCTTCTCACTGAGGCCCGGCAGCCGTCGCAGTATCTCGCCGGGGCGGTGCGGGCCGGACTCCAGCACCCAGAGCAGCGCCGTCTTCCACTTTCCGTCGATGACGGCGACCGCGGCGGTCACTCCACAGACATCCGAATCCTGGGCACGACTGCGCACCATTCCATCCCCTTTATCACTGTTTACAAGTATTCCCAGAGGAGTTGCACCATGTCTTCGCGCACCGAGCTCTCCGCGCACGACGACCAGCCCGCCCCCACCGTCACCGTTCTCGGGCTGGGTCCGATGGGACGGGCCCTGGCCGCCGCGTTCCTGGCCGCCGGGGTACGTACCACCATATGGAACCGGACGCCGGGACGGGAGGGCGCGCTGGTCGAACAGGGCGCGATCGCCGCCGGTTCGGCCGAGGAGGCGGTCGCCGCGAGCGCGCTGACCGTGGTCTGCGTGGTCGACTACAACGCATCGGACGCGATTCTGCGCCGCGAACCGGTCGTCGCGGCGCTCAAGGGACGGACGGTGGCGAACCTCTCCGCCGACATTCCGGAACGGGCCCGGGAGACCGCCGAGTGGGCCGCCCGGCACGGCATCGGCTATCTGGACGGCGCGATCATGACGCCGACCACCACCATCGGCACACCGGCGGGGGTCTTCCTCTACAGCGGACCCGAGCATCTCCACCGCGCCCACCGGCCGGTGCTGGACACGCTGGACGGCTCCCACACCCATCTGGGCGAGGACATCGGCCGGGCGGCGGCGTATGACATCGCGCTGCTCGACATCTTCTGGACCTCGATGGCGGGGTACGCGCACGCCCTGGCGGTGGCGAAGGCGGAGGGCGTCAGCGCGCGGGAGCTGGCGCCGTTCGCCCAGGGCATCAGCGCGATCCTCCCGGCGCTCATCGAGCAGTCGGCGGAGGAGATCGACAACGGGAGCTACCCCGGCGACGGCAACCCGATCACCTCGTCCGCGTCGTCCATGGCGCACATCATCCACGCCTCCGAGGCCCATGGCATCGACGCGGGGGTGCTGCGGGCGGCCGAGGGGCTGGCCCGCCGCGCCATCGGGCTGGGCCACAGCACCGATGGGTTCCTGCGGATCACCGAGGTGCTGGGCCGCCGCTGAGGCCCTCCCGGCGGGGTGGCCGGGGTGCGGTGGCCGGGCCGGGGCCACCCGGGACCCACCGCCCGGGGCTCCGACCCGGGTCCGGCGGCCCCCAACCGGGCGGCCCGTTGGGGTTCCGGGGGCCGGGACCCCGCCGATCCCCGGCTCCGGCCCACCCCGACCCACCACCGAGCGTCATCCGCCCGCCGACCCGAACGGCCCGGCCGCAGACCGCTCCCCGCACAGCCCCGACCCGACCCGACCACCGAGCGGACGACCCCCGCGCGGGCGGGGCGGACGAGGGGCCCGGAAGATCGACAAGAACACTTGCCGGGTCTACGAGAAGAACGCTCACGGCGCCCGAATCCGCACGAGCGACGGGTGAACAGCACACCACGGTCCGGTGGGGGCCGCCTCGCTCAAGCGGCGAGCCTCAGTGACCACGACTCCTCGTTCGATCACGTTCTGGTCCGTACCGCGCGCACTCTCTCCGTTGCGAACACGCAGAGTACGGAGATTGGACGGCCGGCCCCAGGATGATCTTGCTCAGCCGAGGAAGCTCAGCCGCACCTGACGGTTGGCATTGTCGACATTGGTGTCGACCAGGCACACCGACTGCCAGGTCCCCAGCGACAGTCTCCCGGCGATCACGGGGAGGGTCGCGTGCGGGGGGACGAGCGCCGGGAGGACGTGGTCGCGGCCGTGGCCGGGGGTGCCGTGGCGGTGGTGCCAGCGGTCGTCGGCCGGGAGGAGGGTGCGGAGGGCGGCGAGAAGGTCGTCGTCGCTGCCCGCGCCCGTCTCGATGACGGCGATTCCCGCCGTGGCGTGGGGGACGAAGACATGGAGCAGGCCGTCGCGGCCGGCCGCAGCCGAGCGGAGGAACCGCTCGCAGGCCGGGGTCAGATCGGTCACCGTCTCCTGGGAGCCGGTGGTGAGGTCGAGCAGCTTGGTGGTGAAGGGTCCGGGCATGGGGGCATTCTCTCCCGGGCCGGGCCGGGGCGGGGCGCAGGGCAGTCCGGCGGGTTCGGGACGGTGGGCCGGGCGGGACGGTGGGCGGGGTGCCGGGTGCGGGATGGCGGGTGCGGGGTGCCGGGTGCGGGATGCCGGGTGCGGGGTGCGGGAAGATCCATGGCTTCCGGCTAGTTAGTAGAAACGTGAACGATTCTGGGGTGCGCGAAGTCGATGTGGCCGTCATCGGGGCCGGGCAGGCGGGTCTCTCCGCCGCCCACCATCTGCGGCGGGTGGGGCTCGTACCGGACGAGGACTTCGTGACGCTGGACCACGCTCCCCGCCCGGGCGGCGCCTGGCAGTACCGGTGGCCCTCGCTGACCTACGACCGGGTGCACGGGATGCACGCCCTGCCCGGCATGGAGCTGACCGGGGCCGATGGCGCACGGCCCTCGTCCGAGGTGATCGGCGAGTACTTCACCGCCTATGAGGAGCGCTTCGGGCTGCGGGTGCGCCGGCCGGTCGATGTCACGTCGGTGCGGGAGGGCGGGGGCGGGCGGCTGCTCGTGGAGACCTCGGACGGGGAGTGGTCGGCGCGTGCGCTGATCAACGCCACCGGCACCTGGGACCGGCCCTTCTGGCCGCGCTACGCGGGACAGGAGACCTTCCGGGGGCGCCAGTTGCACACGGCCGGATACCGGGGGCCCGAGGAGTTCGCCGGGCGGCGGGTGATCGTGGTGGGCGGCGGGGCCTCGGGGACCCAGCATCTGATGGAGATCGCGCCGCACGCGGAGCGAACGTTCTGGGTGACCGGGCGGCCGCCGGTCTTCGTGTCGGGGGACTTCGGCGAGAGCGCGGGCCGCGAGGCGGTCGCCCGGGTCGAGGAGCGGGTGCGGCGGGGGCTGCCGCCGGAGAGTGTGGTCTCGGTGACCGGGCTGCCGCTCAATGACGCCGTCAGGCGGGCCCGCGCGTCGGGTGTGCTGGACCGGCTGCCGATGTTCGACCGGATCACCCCCACGGGGGCGGACTGGGACGACGGCCGGACGGTGGAGGCCGATGTGATCCTCTGGGCGACCGGCTTCCGGCCGGCGATCGACCACCTCCGGCCGCTGCGACTGCGCGAGCCGGGCGGCGGCATCCGGATGGACGGCACCCGTGCCGCACGGGACGAGCGCGTCCATCTGGTGGGGTACGGGCCCTCGGCCTCGACCATCGGGGCCAACCGGGCCGGGCGGGCCGCCGTGCGGGAGATCACCCGGCTGCTGGAGCGGGAGCCCGCGCTCCAGCGGTAGGGAGCCGGAGGGCACCCACCGGGGGCACAGGTCACGGCACGGCCGGTTCCGTCGTCCGGGTGTCGCCGCGCACCAGCTCCGCGTACCGTCCGCCGATGCCGAGCAGCTCCTGATGGGTGCCGCGCTCGGCGATACGGCCCCCGTCCAGGACGATGATCTCGTCCGCGTCCCGCACGGTGGAGAGCCGGTGGGCGATCGTGATGGTGGTCCGGCCGGCCGAGAGCGCGTCGATGGCCTGCTGGACGGCGTGTTCGGTGTGGGTGTCCAGGGCGCTGGTCGCCTCGTCCAGGATGAGCACGGGCGGGTCGCGCAGAATCGTGCGGGCGATGGCCAGCCGCTGCTTCTCCCCTCCGGAGAAGCGGTATCCCCGCTCGCCGACGAGGGTCTCGTACCCGTCGGGGAGGGCGGCGATGTGGTCGTGGATCTGCGCGGCACGGGCCGCCTTCTCCATCTCCGCGTCGGTGGCGTCCGGCTTGGCGAAGCGCAGATTGTCGGCGACGGAGGCGTGGAAGAGGTAGGTCTCCTGCGAGACGACGCCCACGGCCCTGGCCAGGGTGGCGAAGTCCAGGTCCCGTACATCGACGCCGTCCAGCGTGACCCGGCCCTCGGTGACGTCGTACAGCCGGGGCACCAGATAGCTGAGGGTGGACTTTCCGGAGCCGGTGGCACCGACGACGGCGAGACTGCCGCCCTCGGGCACGGTCACCTCCACGCCGGTGAGGGTGGGGGTCTCCTGCGCCCGGTCGTAGGCGAAGCCGACGTTCTCGAAGCGGACCTCGCCGCCGATTCTCGCCGGCCGGACGGGATGTTCGGGCTCGGTGATGTCCACGGTGAGGTCGAGGTACTCGAAGATCCGCTGGAAGAGCGCGAGGGAGGTCTGCATGTCCACGCCGGTGGAGAGCAGGCTCACGGCGGGGCGGAAGAGGCCCTGCTGGAGCGAGACGAAGGCGACCAGGGTGCCGAGGGAGATCGAGGGGCCACCGCTCTGGAGGGCGGTTCCCGCCACCCAGTAGATGAGGGCGGGCATCGCGGCCATCACGATGCCGATGACGGACATCCGCCACCGCCCGGCCATGCTGGAGCGCACCTCCAGATCGACCAGCCGCTCGGACTCCCCGGCGAAGGACCTGGTCAGCGAATCGGACCGGCCCATGGTGCGGCCGAGGAGGATGCCGCTGACCGAGAGCGACTCGGTGACGGTCGCGGCCATCGCCGCCATCTGCTTCTGGCGCTGGGTCGTTATCCGCTTGCGCTCATTGCCCACCCGGCGGCTGATCCACACGAAGAGCGGGAGCAGCAGGAGCGAGACGAGGGTGAGCCGCCAGTCCAGGGCGAGCATCGCGACGACGGTGGCGATCACGGCCGTGAGGTTGGAGACGAGGGAGGTGGCGGTGGAGGTCACGGTCGCCTGCATGCCGCCGATGTCGTTGGCGATGCGGGACTGGACCTCCCCGGTGCGGGTCCTGGTGAAGAAGGCGAGCGGCATGCGCTGGAGCTGTGCGTAGACCGCGGTGCGCAGATCGTGCATGACGCGCTGGCCGACGGTGGTGGAGATCAGCGTCTGGAGCACTCCGAAGACGCCGTTCAGCACCGCGGTGAGGATCATGCCGAAGGCGAGCAGGGTGAGCAGTCCGGTGCGGCCCTGGGGGATCGCGGTGTCGAGGATCTCGCGCAGCAGGAACGGCGAGGCGACGGAGACCAGGGAGGCCGCGCCGACGAGCAGCCCCACGAGGGCGAGACGGCCGCGGTAGGGACGGAAGAGCCGGAGAATCCGCCGCACCTGGGCGGGCGGCTGCTCCGGTCCGCCGGCGGGGGCGGCGGGGGGTGTCCACGGGATCGATTCGGTGCGCATGGGCTCCTTCGCGGATACGGGCGGGATCGGATGCGAATCCAGTGAGGGGGTCGAATGAGGGCCGGATGGGATCGGATGGGGTCAGATCTTGAGAGCATAGCTCACTGTTACCTATATACACAATGAACGACGTCCTGATATTGTTCCGATATGACCACCCCCGACCCCGAAGGTCTGCTCGCCGAGCAGCTGCTGCGGCTGAGCCGCCGCCTCCACCGCAGCCAGAAGCGGCAGCTGGAGTCGGCCGATATCGCGATCACCCCCGCCCAGTCCCGGCTGCTGCGCACGCTCACGCACTACGAGTCGGCCCCCCGCATGGCCGATATCGCCGCGCGTCTGGAGGTCGTGCCGCGCGCCGTGACCACACTGGTGGACGGGCTGGAGGCGAGCGGCTGTGTGCGCCGCGCGCCGGACCCCGACAACCGCAGGGTGACGAGGATCGAGCTGACCGACACCGGCCGGAGCACCCTCCGCGCCCTGCGCGAGGCGCGCCGGGCCGCGGCCGAGGACATCCTGGCGCCCCTCACCGCCGAGCAGCGCAGCGCCCTCGGCGGGCTGCTCTCCGCGCTCGTGGACGGGCCGGCGCTGGACGGGCCGGCGTCGCTGGACCGCCCGCTCCGGGGCGGGGCGCCGGTGTCGCCGTACCCGGAGGTGTGCTGAGGGCCCCGCCCGCGAGGCCGTCCTCCCACCGGGCTCTCCTCCCGCAAGGGCGTCTTAAGGGCCGCCCGCCAGACTCGGCCCCGTCGTCCCCCGTCAAGCGAACGGAGACACCATGGCCACGGTCGCGTCGGACACCACCGCGGGCGGGCGGACCGGGCCCCTGGACCGGCTGCGCGCCCTGCACCACGAAGGGCGGCTCGCCCGGGAATTCCTCCAGGTGCCCGCTCTGCTCGCCGAACTCGCGGCGGCCGGGGACCCGGCGGGAGCGCCCTCCCCCGACCTCGTGCGGGCCGGTTCACTGCTGGCCCGGCTGGACCCCGCCGATGTCCCGCCCGAGGTCGCGAAGGTCACCGGGACCGTCACCGTCGCCGTCACCGGCCACTCCACCCTCAGTGGCCTCACCTCCCCCCTCACCGCCGAATTCGCCCGCCACGGCTTCCTGCTCGATCTGCGCTCCGGCGACTTCGGCTCCTGGCTCCGCGACCTCCAGGACACCGGGAGCGAGCTGTACGGCGCCCGCGCCGACATCGCCCTGTGCGTCCTGGACGCCCAGGCAGTCCTCGACGAACTGCCGCACCCCTGGCTGGTGGAGGACGCGGAGCGGGTCGCCACCGCCAAACTGGCCCTGATCGGCTCACTCGTGGAGCGCTATCTCGCCCATGCCACCGGCACCCTGGTGCTCAACACCCTGCCGCTGCCGCGCGCCCACACCCGCCGGCTGGTCGACGCCCGGTCGCGGGCCCGGCTCGGTGTTCTCTGGCGGGAGTTCAACGCCGGGCTGCTGCGGCTCGCCGGCGCCCACGACCGGGTCCATGTCGTGGACCTCGATCCGCTGGTGGCCTCCTGCGGCCCGGTCACCGAGCCGAGGCTCGCCGCCTATGCGAGGGTCCACCTCGGCGAGGAGCTGCTCGCCTGCTACGCGCGCGAGATCGGGCACCTCGCCCGGGCACTGCGCGGACGGACCAGGAAGGTGCTGGTCGTCGATCTCGACAACACCCTCTGGGACGGCGTCCTGGGCGACGACGGCCCCGAGGGCATCGCCGCCTCCACCACCTACCGGGGTGAGGCCTTCGGCGGCTTCCAGCGGGCGGTCGCCCAGCTCGGTGCCCAGGGCGTCCTGCTCGCCGTGAGCAGCAAGAACGACCGCGAACCGGTGCTCCAGGTGCTGCGCGACCACCCCGACATGGCGCTGCGCGAGCGGGACTTCGTACGGATCAACGCCAACTGGGAGCCCAAGGACGGCAATCTGCTGGACATCGCCCGGTGTCTCAACCTCGGCGTGGACAGTCTGGTCTTCGCCGACGATTCGCCGTTCGAATGCGGGCTGGTGGCCGGGAGCCTGCCGGGAGTCGCCGTGATCCGCCTCGACGGGGAGCCGGCGCTGCACATCGAGAGACTGCTCGCCGATGGCTGGTTCGACGTGCCCGAACTGACGGCGGAGGACCGCGCCCGCGCCGAGCGGTACCGTACCGACGCGGCCCGGCAGGACCTCCAGGAGAGCGCGGGCTCCCTGGCGGAGTATCTCGCCGGACTGGGTGTCGAGGTCTCGCTGTCACCGGTGCGGGAGCACGAGATCGCCCGGGTCTCGCAGGTGACCCTGCGCACCAATCAGTTCAATCTGACCACCGAGCGCCTGCGGCAGGCCGATGTGCGGGCCCGCCGGGACTCCGGCCGCCATCTGGTGCTCGCCATCCGCTCCCGGGACCGGTTCGGGGAGAACGGCCTGGTCGGCGCGGTGCTGGTGAGCATCGCCGACGACGGCGACTGGATGATCGACAACATGCTGCTCAGCTGCCGGGTGTTCGCCCGGGGCATTGAGGAGTCCTGCCTGGCGGCCGTGTTGCGGCAGGCCCGGGACACGGGCGCCGGCGCGGTGCACGCGCGCTACCGGCCCACCGCGAAGAACCACCGGGTGCGGGGCCTCTATCCGGCCATGGGCTTCCGGGAGACCTCGGAAGCGGCAGACGGCTCCGTCCTCTTCCGCCATGATCTGACGGAGGGGAGTCTGCCCACCGCGCCGGAACACGTGCGTCTGTCGGCCGGGTTCACCGGGCGGCCCCACTGAGCGGCGGAAAGGTGGGGAGGGCGTGGCAGCGGCGTCGGGTGGGTGGTCGTCCGTGCGGCGGGCGCTGCGGCGGCTCGGGAAGGCGCAGTTGCGCGGCTTCGCCTCGCTGGCGGCCATGTTCGGTGTGCTCCCGGCCGAGCCCTTCAGGGACGCGTCGCGGGGCTGGCTCGCCCCCGAGCGGGACGGGCGGGCCCGGCGGGACGGGCAGGCCCGGCAGGAGCGCCAGGAGAGCCAGAACAGTCAGGACGGGCAGCACGGGCAGAACGGCGGGGGCCCACCGCCCGCCCACCCCGAGCGACTGATCCCCCAGGTGCCGCCCACCCCCGGCGAGCGGGCGCTCTGGGCCCAGTTGGAGGACCCCGGCCCCGGCGCCTGAGTCCCGTCCCGTCCCCGCTCCCCCGCCGCGCGCCACCGCCCGGTGTGTCCCGGCCAGGCGACGCACCGGGCTCCGCCATGCCCTCCCCTCCCCGCTGCCCGCCGCCACCGGCCCGCCCGCGCGCGCTCACGCCCAGCGCAAGACCGGCTTTAGAGGCCGCCCCGACGATCGACGGAACACATCGCTTCAAGGCGAGGGGAAGACGGTGGCGGAATTCGGTTCATTCACGGAGCTGGTGCTGGCGCGGTCGGAGGAGCGGGGCGAAGCGGACGCGTTCGTGTTCCTCTCCGAGGGGGCGCGGGGCACGCGGGCCCGGCGGCTGCCGTACGCGGAACTCGACCGGACCGCCAAGGGCATAGCCTCCTGGCTCCAGGAGCGCGATCTGCGCGGACGCCAGGTCCTGCTGCTGTATCCGTCGGGTCTCGCCTTCATCGGTGCCTTCCTCGGCTGCCTCTACGCCGGGGCGGTCGCCGTGCCCGCGCCGCTCCCCTCCGAACAGGGACGGCACTTCCAGCGGGTCTCCGGGATCGTCCGGGACGCCCGGGTGGGGGCGGTGCTGACCCTCGCCGAGTACGCGCCGGCCGTGGTCTCCTGGCTCGCGGACGAGGACTTCTCCGAGGTGGCGTGCCTGGCGACGGACGCGGACGCGGTCGGGGACCCGGGTGCCTGGAAGGACCCCCGGCTCGGCCCCGGGAACCTGGCCTTCCTCCAGTACACCTCGGGCTCCACCAGCGCGCCCAAGGGGGTGATGGTCTCGCACGGCAATCTGCTCGCCAACGAGGCCGCCATCTCCCGCGCCACCGGCACCACTCCCGATTCGGTGGTCGGCGGCTGGCTGCCCTTCTACCACGACATGGGACTGATCGGGCATGTCCTCCAGCCGCTCTGGCTGGGCGCCACGAGCGTGCTCATGTCCCCGGCGTCCTTTCTGCGGAAACCGGCCCGCTGGCTCCGGATGGTCGGCGACTACGGCATCACCAGCGGGGGCGGGCCCAACTTCGCGTACGACCTGTGTGTCCGGCGGATCACCGACGCGCAGATGGAGGGTGTCGACCTGTCGTCGTGGCGGACGGCCTGCAACGGGGCGGAGCCGGTGCGCGCGGAGACCGTGCGGGCGTTCGCCGATCGCTTCGCGCCGTACGGCTTCCGCCCCGAGGCCATGTTCCCCTGCTACGGGATGGCCGAGACCACCCTGCTGGTGACGGGCACCCCCCGGCACCGGAGCGCGGTGGTGCGCGAGGCCGACGCGGCCGGGCTGGAGCGCGGAACGCTGGAGGGGCCGTATCCGGGCGCGCCCCGGCGGGCCCTGGTGAGCAGCGGGGTGGCCCGGGCCGAGGACTTCGAGGTGCGGGTGGTCGACCCGGAGAGCCGGGTCGAGCGGCCCGGCGGCCGGGTCGGTGAGATCTGGGTGCGCGGGGCCAGTGTGGCGGCCGGGTACTGGGAGCGGCCCGAGGTCAACACGGAGGTGTTCGGCGCCCGGATCGCGGGCCGGGAGGAGCTGGGGTCGTGGCTGCGCACCGGTGATCTGGGGGTGCTGGACGGCGCGGAGCTGTTCGTGACCGGCCGGCTCAAGGAGATGATCCTGATCAACGGCCGCAATGTCTATCCGTACGACGTGGAGAGCGCCGTCCGCACGCTGGACCCGGCGCTCGGCGCCGGGGCGGCGTTCGGGGTGGAGGCCGGGGGCCGGGAGCGTCTGGTGGTCGTCCAGGAGATCCGGGCCGCCGCGGCGGCGGCGGACCCTCGGTCCGTCGCGGCGGCCGTGCAGCAGCTCATCGGGCGGGAGTTCGCCGTCCCGGCGGGTGCGGTGCTGCTGGTCCGGCCCGGGACCGTGCGCCGCACCACCAGCGGGAAGATTCAGCGGACGCTGATGCGGAAGCTGTTCCTCCAGGGCGGGGTGGCCTCGCTGTACGCGGTGGTGGACCCGGCGCTGCGCGACTGCGCGGCGGAGGGCGCGTCACCGGGCCCGGGGGGTGCGCGGGGCGCAGGAGATGCGCGGGACCCGGGGGGTGCACAAGGCCCCGGAGGCGCGCAGGACCCGGCACATGCGCAGGGCACCGGAGGCACGCAGGACCCGGCACATGCGCAGGGCACCGGAGGCACGCAGGGTGATCAGGGCCCGCAGGGACCCGGCCCGGCCCTCACGGCGGTGGGCTGAGCCGTGGAGCATCCGCCCAGTCTGCTCGCGCAGGAGCTGGAGCTGCGGCTCGGCGACCCGCGCGACCCCGACGAGATCTTCTCCCACGCCCGCGCCCTGGAGCTGGACGAGAACGAGGAGTTCCCGTCCGACATCTGCCGGGCGCTGGAGTCCTGGGGGCTCCAGGACTTCTATGTGCCCGTCGAGCACGGCGGCAGGCTCACCGACTACGAGACCGTGATGCAGGTGATGCGGGTGGTCGCCCGCCGCGATCTGACGGTCGCCATCGGGCACGGGAAGACCTATCTGGGCGCGGTGTGCGTCTGGGTGTCGGGCAGCGCGGGGCAGGCCCGGCGGCTCGCGGCGGACATCCGCGCGGGAGTCCCGGTCTCGCTCGCCCTCACCGAGCGCGCCCACGGCAGCGATCTGCTCGCCGGGGAGGTGACCGGCGAACCGGACGGCTCCGGCGGCTGGCGGCTGACCGGTGAGAAGTGGCTGATCAACAACGCCACCCGGGGCGATCTGCTCTCCGTGCTCACCCGTACGGCACCGGAGGGCGGTCCGCGCGGCTTCACCGTCCTGCTGGTCGACAAGCGGACGCTCGCGCCCGGCGCCGACTACCGCTGTGCGGAGAAGATCCGTACCCATGGCATCCGGGGCGCCGACATCAGCGGCATCGTCTTCGACGGCGCGCCGGTCGCGGGCGACGCGGTGGTCGGCACGGCGGGCGGCGGCGTCGAGACCGTGCTCAAGGCGCTCCAGCTCACCCGCACGCTGTGCGCGTCGCTGTCGCTGGGCGCGGCCGATCACGCGCTGGACATCGCCCTGGACTTCGCGGAGCGGCGCGAGCTGTACGGGCGGCGGCTCATCGATCTGCCGCAGGCGCGCCATGTGCTGGCCTGCGCCGCCGCGGACGTGCTGGCCGGGGAGGCGCTGGCGACGGTGGCGGCCCGCTCCGCGCACACCGCGACCGGCGAGCTGAGTGTGACCGCCGCCGTGACCAAGTATCTGGTGCCGACCGGCACCGAGGCCGTGATCGCGGAGCTGACCCGGCTGCTGGGGGCGCGGGCGTTCCTCAAGGACGTCCACGCGCGCGGGATGTTCCAGAAGGTCGACCGGGACCATCGCATCGTCGGCATGTTCGACGGGAACACGCTGGTGAATCTGAACTCCCTGGTGAACCAGTTCCGTTCGCTGTCCCGGGTGTGGCGGCGGCGGACCGGTGACACGGCCGGGGCGGTCGCGGCCTTCGATCTGTCGGTGCCGCTGCCGCCGCTGGACCCGGGGCGGCTCTGTCTGGTCGCGCGGCGGGGCAGCGGCATCGTGGGCTCGCTGCCGGACTCGGTGGCGGCGCTGCGGGCCGAGTCGGAGGCACGGCCGGAACTGAAGGGCGCGCTGGCGTCGGCGGAGCGGCTGCTCGCCGTCACCGACGGGGTGCACGAGGAGATGGACGCCTTCCGCGCGGTGGTCCCGGATGTGCCGCCCGCGGCGTTCGAGACCGCCGGGCGGTACGCGCTGTGCCTGGCCGGGGCCGCCTGTCTCGGCCTGTGGGCGCGGAACCACCGGGCGGGGAGCGCGGGGCGCACCGGAGGGCTGTGGCGGGACGGGGTGTGGCTGTGGCCCGTGCTCGACCGGCTGCTGGTGCGGCTGGGCGAGCCGGGCGGCGCCGATCCGGCGGCGTACCCCCGGCTGCTGGAGCAACTGCGGGCCGCACGGGCGTCGGGCGAGCTGTTCTCGCTGCTGCCGCTGCGGCTCGCGACGGCCGGCCCCCGGGCCCGGCCGGGACCGCCCGCGCCCCAGCCGTCCGTACCCCCGGACCGCCCGCGCACCGCGCGCACCGCGCACACCGCGCACACCGGCACCGTACGCCCGGACCCGGTAACCCCGGACCCGGTACGCGCGGACTCCGACACCGAACGCACCGACAGCGGGGCGCCGGAGCGCGCGCCCGGATCTTCGAGGGGACGTCATGCTGAGTGATCCCGCCGTCCCGGGGCCGCGGGGCCCCGCGGCCACGGCCACCGCGCCCGCGCCGCCCGGTGGGCCGGAGCGCGCCGTCCGGGCCCGTATCGCCGCTCTGGAGACCCGTTTCGGCGACCCGGACGACCCGGCAGGCCCGCTGTCCGCGGCCCGGGTGCTCGCCGCCGACGAGGCCGGGGAGCTGCCCTCGGCCGGGGAGCGGCTCCTGGACGAGCTGGTCCTCAACGCCGAGTTCGTGCCCACCGCCCTCGGCGGGCGGCTGGACCGGCTCGACGTGCTGGTGCGGGTGATGCGCCAGGTCTTCCGGCGCGATGTGGCCCTGGGCCTCGGCTACGGCATCACCTCGTTCATGGCCGCCGTCAACGTGTGGACGGCGGGCAGCGACGAGCAGCGCCGGCGGCTGGCGCGGCTGCTGCTCGGCGGCTCGAAGGTCTCCGTCGCCTACCACGAACTGCCGCACGGCAACGACTTCGTGCGCAATGAGTTCCGGGCCGCCCCGGTCCCCGGCGGCGGCTACCGGCTGAGCGGGCGGAAGGAGGTCATCAACAACGCCGACACGGCGGACGCCTTCTCCCTCTTCAGCCGGACCCATGACCGGCCGGGCAGCCGGGGCCACTCGGTGCTCCTCGTCGAGCGCGGGCAGCTCGACCCGGAGCGCTTCCGCGTGCTGCCGCGCTACCGCGCCGTGGGCGTGCGCGGCTGCCGCCTCACCGGGCTGGACCTGCGCGACTGCCCGGTGCCGGCCGGGACCCTCGTCGGAGAGGAGGGCCAGGGCGTCGAGCTGGCCCTGCGCTCCTTCCAGATCACCCGCAGCGCCATCCCCGGGATGGCGATCGGGGCGCTGGACACCAGTCTGCGCACGGTGGTGCGGTTCGCCGTCGGACGGCGGCTGCACCGGCGGACGGTGATGGAGATCCCGCACGCCTCCGCCACCCTCGGCGGAGCCTTTCTGTCCCTGCTGATCTGCGACAGCATGGCGCTGGTCGGCTCCCGTGCGGTGCATCTGCTGCCGGACGAGACCAGTGTGTACGCGGCGGCGGTGAAGTACCTGGTGCCGAGGATGCTCACCGACACCATGTACGACCTGTCGATCGTCCTCGGGGCGCGGTTCTACGTCCGGGAGGGCGCGTTCGGTCTCTTCCAGAAGCATGTCCGGGACCTGCCGGTGCTCAGCCTGGGTCACGCGGGTTCGGCGGCCTGTCAGACGACCATCATTCCGCAGCTCTCCCGGCTGGCGCGGCGCGCCTGGTTCGCCGGGGACGAGGCGCCGCGCTCGCTGTTCCGCCCCCGGGACGAGCTGCCCGCGCTGCCCTTCGACCGGCTGGCCCTGGCGAGCGGCCGGGACAGTCTGAGCGCCTCGCTGGTGGCCGCCGCCGACTCGCTGCCCAGCGGCTCCCCCACCGAACTGGCGGTGCAGACGCTGGTCATGCGGATGCTGGACCAGCTCCGCCGGCTCCGGGAGGAGAGTCTCGGCCTCTCCCCCCGGGACCGCACCGCACTCGCCAGCCCCGCCAGTTTCGCCCTCGCCGACCGGTACGCGGTCCTCCTCGCGGCGGCCTCGGTGCTGGGCGTGTGGCGGGCCGCGCGGGAGGACGGCGCCGACCCCTTCCTGGCCGACCCCGCGTGGGCGGCGGCGGCCCTGCACCGGCTCGCCCGGCGGCTCGGGGAGCGCCCGCCGGAGCTGCCGGCCGGCTGCGCGGGCCGTATCCACGAGGAAGTGCTCCGGCGCTTCCGTGAATGCCGCAGCTACGACCTCCACGACACCCCGCCGGCCGGCTGACCGCCGGGTCCGGCACGCCTTCACCGAGGAGCACCCATGCCCGTTCCCGCGACCCACCGTCCCGCGCACCCCGCGTCCCCCGCGTCCCCCGCCGAGCACAGCGTCGAGGTGCTGGGCGGCTGGCTGGCCGACCGGATCGCGCTGTATCTCAAGCGGTCGCCGTCCGAGATCGTCTTCACCGTCCCGCTCGCCGAGTACGGTCTCGACTCGGTCGCGGCGCTGAGCCTGTGCGGCGACATCGAGGAGGACTTCGATCTCGTCCTGGAGCCCACCGTCGCCTGGGACCATCCCACCGTGGACGCCCTGGCCGCCCATCTGGTGGAGGAGCTGCGGGCCGCGGGAGGCGGTGCCCGATGAGGCCCGTCGCCATCGTCGGGCTCGATTGCCGTTTCCCGGGCGCGCCGGACCCCGGCGCGTACTGGGAGATGCTGATGCGCTCCGGCGAGGGCGTGGGGAGGGTGCCCGCGCAGCGCTGGGACGCCGGGGAGTTCCACTCGCCCGCCGGAGCCGAGGGGCACTCCAACACCACCGAGGGCGGCTTCATCAGCGACCCGGACGCCTTCGACAACGAGTTCTTCACCGTCTCCCCGCGCGAGGCCGCGGCGATGGACCCGCAGCAGCGGCTGCTGCTCCAGTGCGCCTGGCGGGCGGTGGAGGACTCGGGGGTGGCCCCGCACCGGCTGGCGGGCAGCGGCACCGGGGTCTTCGTCGGGATCATGGGCAACGAGTGGGCGCAGCTGCACCTCACCGACTACGCCCGGGTCACCGCCCAGGTCGGCTCCGGCAACGGCTACTGCATGACCGCCAACCGGATCTCGTACCATCTCGACCTCAAGGGGCCGAGTCTGGCGGTGGACACCGCGTGCTCGTCCTCGCTGGTCGCGGTCCATCTGGCCTGCAACTCACTGCTGTCGGGCGAGTGCGACACGGCCATCGCCGCCGGGGTGAACGTGGCGCTGACCCCGGCGCTGGGGATCTTCTACACCCAGGCCGGGCTGTCCGCGCCCGACGGCCGCTGCAAGCCCTTCAGCGCCGACGCCGACGGGATCGGCCGGGGCGAGGGCGTCGGCGCCGTGGTGCTGCGGCGGCTGGAGGACGCCCTCGCGGACGGCCAGCCGGTGTACGCGGTGATCCGGGGCACCGCCGTCAACCAGGACGGGCGGAGCAACGGCATCACCGCGCCCAACCGCTGGTCCCAGCAGGAGGTGCTGGCCGCCGCCTACCGGCGGGCCGGGGTCGAGCCGGCCGATGTGGTCTTCACGGAGGCGCACGGCACCGGGACCGCGCTGGGCGACATGATCGAGGTGAGGGCGCTGGGCCGGCTGCACTCCGGCCGGACCGGGCCGCCAATGGCCTTCGGTTCGGTGAAGGGCAGCATCGGCCACACCGAGGGCGCGGCGGGCATCGCCGGGCTGATCAAGGTGGCGCTCTCGCTGCACCACCGGACGGTCCCGGCGAGCCGGTACGCGGCCCGGGAGAACCCGGCGCTCAAGCTGGCGGGACAGGGGCTGCGGCTGCTGAAGACCCCGCTGCGGCTGCGTCCCGGCACCTCGGTCGGCGGGCTGAGCAGTTTCGGCATGGGCGGCACCAACGCCCATGCCGTCCTGGAGACCGCGCCCCCGTACGCGGCCCGTCCCCCGGCGGGCGGCGCGGGGCCGGGCGGCGCTGACGCGGAGCCGGGGAGCGGGCGTACGGGAGTGGGGAGCGCGGTGTTCACGGTGAGCGCCCCCTCGCCGGCCGCGCTGCGCCGCAATCTGCTGGCCCAGGCCGACGCCGTACGCCGCCGCAGGGTGCCGGTGGGCCCGCTGTGCTGGAGCAGCAACCGGGTCAAGACGGGCCACCGCTACCGGTTCGCGGTGCCCGCCGGGGACAGCGGCGAGCTGGCGGCGGCCCTCCGGGAGGCGGCGGCCGACGGCGACCCCGGGGCCCGGCCCGCCGGGCGTCCCGGCGGAAGGCCCCTGGTGGCGCTGTTGTTCACCGGGCAGGGCTCGCAGTACCCGGCGATGACGGCCCGGCTCTACCGGCGCTCCCCGCTGTACCGGCGGTTCCTGGACGAGGCGGACGCGGCGCTCGCCCCGTACACCGGGGGCTCGGTGCGGGAGCTGCTGCTCTCCGGCGGGCCCGGGGTGCACCGCACCGGCTGGGCGCAGCCCGCGCTGTTCGCCGTCGGCTACGCGCTGTCGGCGAGCCTGGCGGAGCTGGGGGTGCGGCCCGCGCTGCTGCTCGGCCACAGTGTCGGCGAGTACGCGGCGGCGGTGCTCGCCGATGTCCTCCCGCTGGAGCGGGCGGCCCGGCTGGTGGCGGCGCGCGGCGCGCTGATGGAGGAGCTGCCCGCGGGCGGCGGCATGGTGGCGGTGCGGGCGGGGGCGGCCGAGCTGGCGGAGCTGGTCGCGGCGGAGCCGCTGGTCGGCGTGGGCGCGGTCAACGGCCCCCGGGCGACGGTACTCTCCGGCGATCTCGGGGCGCTCGGCCGGATCGAGGAGATCCTCGGCCGGCGCGGGGTGCGCTGCCGCCGGCTGGATGTCTCGCACGCCTTCCACTCGCCGCTGATGGCACCGGTGCTGGAGCGGTTCGCCGGCATCGCCCGGGAGTCGGACACCGGGAGCGGGGTGCCGAAACTGCCGGTGTACTCGACGCTGCGCGGGCGGCTGCTGGAGGCCGAGCCGATGGACGCGGCGTACTGGACGGAGCACATCCGCGCCCCGGTGCTCTTCGGCGACGCGGCGGCGGCGCTGCTGGCGGCCGGACCCTCCCATCTGGTGGAGGTCGGCCCCCGGCCGGTGCTGACCCGGATGCTGCGCGAGCCGGTCGCGGCGGCCGGGGCCGGGCCGCACACCGTCGCCCTGGTGCCGGGCGCGGAGGCCGACGGCCGGGAGCTGGCGGGCGCCGTGGCGGAGCTGTACCGCGGCGGGCTCGACCTCCGGTGGGACGCGGTGTACCCGGAGGAGGAGCGGGTGCCGCAGCGGCTGGCGCCGTACGCCTTCTCCGACGCGCACCGGTTCTGGACCCGCGCCCCGATCCGGGCGGCGGCGGTGGGCGTGGGGGTGCCGCCCGCCGGGCCGCTCGCGGCGGAGCGGTCCGGGCCCGGCGCGGAGACCACCGGGTCCGGCGGAGGCCGTACCGCCGTGCTGCCGCCGGCCCGGGGCGCACGGCCCGGGGACGCCGTGGCCCGGGAGGTGATCGCGGCGGTCGCCGGGGTCGGCGGCTACGCCCCCGGCGAGGTCTCGCCGCACTCGCTCCTCTACGAGGACCTGGGGTTCGACTCCGTGATGGTGATGGAGCTCAAGGACCGCGTCCAGGAGCGGCTGCCCGGCCTCGCGGAGCTGAGCGTGCAGGATCTGCTGCCGCGGCTCTCCTCGGTCGGCGATCTGATCGGCTTTCTGCGGGACCGGGCGGGCCCCGCCGTCGCCTGAGAGCGGGCCGTCCCGCGCGCCTCTCCCGCCGGGAGGGGAGAAGGGAAACAGAGGAAAGGACCGCACCATGCAGCCAGAGCCGAACCCCCGGGGAGCGGCCCATCTCGCCGCCGTGG
The DNA here is from genome assembly GCF_040296845.1 of Streptomyces sp. NPDC001985. Taxonomy (NCBI): domain Bacteria; kingdom Bacillati; phylum Actinomycetota; class Actinomycetes; order Kitasatosporales; family Streptomycetaceae; genus Streptomyces; species Streptomyces sp. NPDC001985. Next base: position 83,393 of record NZ_JBEOYB010000023.1, on the reverse strand, counting down.
GGACCGCACTGCCCGGAGACCCCGTGGACAACGCGAAGCTGGCGAAGGTACTGGGCGTCAACGAGGAGTGGATCGATGTCTTCATCGGCACCCGGACCCGGCACTTCGCCCGCGACCTGGACACCGGCGAGGTCCGCTGGTCCCTGGCGGATCTGTGCGCCCGGGCCGCCGAACGCGCCGTCGCCGCGTCCCGGGTCCCCCCGGAGGAGATCGGGTTCGTGGTGATGGGCACCGCGACGCCCGACCATCTGATGCCCGCGACCGTCAACCAGGTCGCCGATCTGCTCGGACTGGACCAGCTCCCCACGTATCAGCTCCAGTCCGGCTGCGCCGGTGCCGTCCAGGCGCTGGAGCTGGGACGGACCCTGATCACCGGCGGCGGCCACCGGGCCGGTCTGGTCATCGGCGGCGATGTGTGCAGCAAACACCTCGCCCTGCGCCGGGATCTCTCCGGGGCCGCCCCCAGCGACCTCGTCAACTATGTGCTCTTCGGCGACGGGGCGGGGGCCGCCGTGCTCACCGCCGAGCCGCTCGGGCGGCGGCTCGCGCTGCGCCGGGTGCTCAACCGCTTCACCGGTCTGGGCCGGGAGCCGGGCCAGGTGATCGACTGGTTCGGTCTCGCCGACCGGCACGAGGACCGCCAGGTGGTGCGGGAGGACTACAAGGCCATCGAGGAGTACGTCCCGCTGATCGCCGAGGAGATTCTCTGGGAGCTGCTGGAGGATCTCGGCTGGTCCCCGGACGAGGTGGACTATCTGCTGCCCCCGCAGCTCTCCGGGCATATGACCCGGCGCATCACCGAGCGGCTCGGGCTGCCCGGCGCCGTCGAGGTGTCCTGTGTCGCGGAGACCGGCAACAACGGCAACGCCCTGCCCTTCCTCCAGTTGGAGCGGCTGCTCGGCCTGATGGGGACCGGTCAGCGGGCGCTGGCGATCGCCGTGGAGTCCAGCAAGTGGATCAAATCCGGTTTCGCGCTCGAGAAGGTCTGACGGCGGGAGCCGGAGGCCACCACCGTCCGGGGCCAGGACCCGGGCCCGTCCCGCGCACGGCGGCGCGCGCCGTGCCGGGCCGGCGGCCCGCTTCCCCGACCCGGCCACCACCCACCGCACGCCCGGGAGGGCCGTACCCATGCACTCGATCGACGACTTCGTCCGCCTCGTCAGGGACGAGCTGGGCATGCCCCTGGAGCAGCACGAGGTCTCCTCCGACCTCGACCAACTGCCCGAGTGGGACTCGCTGTACCTGCTGAAGCTGGTCACGGTCCTGGAGCAGACCACCGGCCGGTCCCTGCCGATCGGCCGGCTCCTGGAGGCCCGCAGCCTCCAGGAGATCTACCGGCTCACGGCCGGCTCATGACCGGCTCCCGGGCGGACCGCGCGGCGCGGCCGGCCGTACGGAGCCGGTCCGAGCGGCGCCGGCGGCACACGCTCTGCTTCCTGGAACACGCGGCCCGGCAGCGCCCCGTGCACCTCGACACGGAGATCGACATGACCCGGATCGCGGCCCACCGGGCCGCCGCCCGCGCGGAGGGACGGCGGTACGCGGTGGTGGCGTATCTGCTGTGGGCCACCGGGCGGGTGCTGCGCCGCCGGCCGGAGGCGAACGCGGCCCTGGCTCCGGGCGGGTTCCCCTGGCTGCGCGGGCCGCGCACGGTCCGGTTCCCCGGGGTGACCGCCAAACTCGCCCTGGACCGGTCCTTCGACGGGGAGCGGACCGTGCTCTCCGCGCTGCTCCCCGGCCTGGAGTCCGCCGGTCTGGACGCGATCCAGGAGCGGATCGACCGCTACCGGGACCCCGGTGCCGCGCTGCTGCCGGAGTTCCGCGGGGTACGTCTGCTGAGCCGGCTGCCCGTGCCGCTCGGGCGGCTCGCCTTCGCGGCGGCGGTGCGCGACCCGGCGCGGCGGCCCGCCGTGCTGGGGACGGTGGCGGTCAGCTCGCTCGGCCACCGGCCGGTCGACGGATTCCACTCCAGCGGCGGCACGGCGGTCACCCTGTGCGCCGGGCGGGTCGTCGACCGTGCCGTCGTCAGGGAGGGGCGGCTCGCGGTCGCCCCGGTGATGCGGCTGGGGCTCACCTTCGACCACCGGGTCATCGACGGAGCGGCCGCGGCGGATGTACTCGGCGATCTCAAGCACACCCTGGAGGGGTTCCATGGCGGCGCCGAGGAGGACAGAGCCCGGACCCTCGTTCGCGGAGCCGGTGACGATCTCCGGGCGTGACGGGGCGTGGGACCGGGTCCGGGCCGATCTGGAGGAGCACGCGGTCGCGGTGCTGCACGCCCGGCTCGGCGACTGGCGGCCCGACCAGGCGGGCGGGCCTCGGCTGCGCGCCCTGCTGGGCCGGGACTGGGAGCGCTATCTGGAGATGGGGCATCCGGACGTCCGGATGCGGTTCGCGGCGTCCCGGGTGCTGCTCAAGTTCGCGGCGGCCGTGGCGCTGCGGGTGCCGCCGCAGGTCATCGAGCTGGGGTACGGCCCCACCGGCCGGCCGTATCTGCGGGGCTGCGACGCGGTGGACATCAGCCTCAGCCACACCGAGGATCTGCTGCTGATCGGTCTGACCACCCGGGGGCTGATCGGGGTCGACGCGGAGCGGGAGGACCGTCCGCTGCACACCCGCGGGCTGCACCGCCATGTGTGCACGCCCCATGAACTCACCGGGCTGGCGCGGCTGCCGCCGGAGCGGCGGGGCCCCGCGCTGGTGCGGCTGTGGACGCTGAAGGAGGCGTACAGCAAGGCCATCGGACAGGGGCTGCGGCTCCGCTTCACCGATTTCGGGTTCGGGCCCGACGGCGGGCCGGCGCGGGTGCTGGCGCCCGACGGGGCGCCGGGCACCGGTGTCGAGTGGGAGTTCGGGACCTTCTCGGTGGCCGGGGGCTACGCGGTGAGTGTCGCCGTGAGCGATTCCGGTTTCGGCGCGGTGCGGGACACGGACGCGCGGACGATGCTCGACCCCCGGGTCGTCGACGCGCTGACCGAGGCGCTCGGGGACGACAGCGGGCCGGAGGGGGAGGCGGAGGCGGCGGCCGGGCTCCGGCAGGACACCCCGCGAGCGGCGCACCGGCTCCGCTAGGGAGTTTCCTCCGGATCGGGCCGGGTCGGTGAGCGGGGTCCGGTGCCGTGGATCGCGAGGCGGAGGAGGGAGCGCGCGCGGAGCGCAGGCGCCGGACGACAAGCGGGGCTTAAGCGGTGGCGCGCACCCTCGGTCGCGGGCGGGTGCTCCGCCGGGGCCGACCCCCCCGGCCCCGGCCGGGGCGCCCGCCCGCACCGCGCGGGCCCCGGCATCCCCGCACCCGCGCCCCGGACAACGGAGGGACGGCCATGGAACACCTGGACGAGCTGCGGGAATTCGCCCTGCTGCACGCCCGCGGGCAGGGCATCCCCGAACGGCGGGTGGCGCGGATACTGCCCCGGATCGCCAACGACGAGCCGGGCCACCCCGCCTCCTGGGCCCGGGTCTGGACCGCCGAGGCGGACCGGCTGGCCCGGGCCGGCCGGCCGCTGGACGCCTGCCGCCACTACGCCATCGCCCGCTTCCCCCACCACGGGGACGAGGTCCGCGACAGGGCCGGGCTCAACTGTGTGCGGACCTTCGACGACTGGCGCCGCCGGCGCGGCATCGAGCGGCTGCTCCTGGGCCACCCCGGCGGTACGGTCGCCTGCTGGGCCGCCGGGCTCGACGCCCGCAGGCCCCGGCCGCTGGTGGTGGTCCTGGGCGGGATCGTCAGCGTCAAGGAGCAGTGGGCGCCGCTGCTGCCGAAGCTCGCCCGGATCGGATACGCGGCGGTCGCCACCGAGCTGCCGGGGGTCGGCGAGAACACCCTCCGCTACCGGGCGGACTCCTGGCGGCTGCTGCCCTTCCTGCTGGACCGGCTCGCGGGCCGGGCGCGGGTGCGGCGGACCTCGGTGCTCGGGCTCAGCTTCGGCGGGCATCTGGCGCTGCGGGCGGCGGCGGACGAGCCGCGCATCCGGAGCGTCCACACCGTCGGCGCGCCGGTGGCCGGCTTCTTCACCGATCCGCTGTGGTGGCCCCGGGTTCCGGGGATCACCGTCGACGCCCTGCGCAGGCTCACCGGCGCCCCGGGGAGGGACGAACTGCGGGAGCTGCTGGCCGGGTTCGCGCTGGACCCCGGGACGCTGGGCGCGGTGCGGGTCCCGGTGGACTACGTGGTCAGCGCCCGCGACGAGATCATCCCGCCCGGGGAGCGGGCGCTGCTCGGCTCCCTGCTGCCCCGGGTGCGGTTCAAGGAGTTCGACGATGTGCACGGGTCGCCCGCGCATGTGCGCGCGACCCGGGCGTGGCTGCTCGGCTCGCTGCTGAGGGCGCGGTTCGCGGACGGCCCCGGCCGGTGCGCCGAACCATTCGCCGGGCACGGGACCCCCGGCGGCCGGCGGCCGTAGCGCGCCCGCACATCCCTTCCCGTACGGACCCTCCGAGAGGCGGTTGCCATGTCCTCCCCGACCTCCCCGACCACTCTTGACCGAACCCCCTCGCGCTCCGCGGCACACGGCACGGTGCTGCCGTGGCGCTCCCTCGCCTCGCTCGGCATCGACGCCGGAGCAGCGGCCGGGGAGGCGGACGGGCCCCTGCTTCTCACGGGGGAATCCCCTCCGGAGGCCGGGGCGGGCGAGGCACCCGGCGCGCTGGCGGCGTAGACGGCGCGCTCACGGGACACCGCGCGCCGCTCCCCGGCGGTGCGGCGCTCACCCGGCCGTGCGGGCCCGGCCGGGAACGCTCCCGGGGCGGGACGCGGCGTGTGCCACACCCCGCCCCGAGATCCATCGCGCGCGCTCCCCGGGACGACGACCGGAGCGCGGGACGGCCCGTTCGACATCGTCAGACACCCCCGCGGCCGACGAGCCGGCGTTCCGTCAGCAGTTCACCGTGCGGTCGTAGTTCCCGAGAACCCCGGTGTAGATGTACAGCTCGCTCGCCCCGCGCGCCAGCGTGTAACAGCGGCTGTCGGAGGCCAGGGACACGACGACCTTCACCGAACGGGTGCCGGAGCACCTGTTGGTGAGCAGGACGTCGAAGCCGTTGGTGGTCTCCGTGACCATGCGTCCGACGCAGGACGGGGCCGTCGTCGCCGCCGCGGCGGGCGCCGCCGAGAGCGCCAGGGAACCGACGAGAGCCACCGCGGTCACCGCGGCCTGTGCGGCCTTCCGGGACTTGCGCATCATGTACTCCTTGCCAAGAGGTTGTTCACAACAGCCCGAAGGTTAGGCTGACCTGCGCACAATGTGCGCACGATGTGTGCACAACCCGGCATCGGACGGCTCAGGTCCTGGGCCCCGCTCTCGCGACATGGTTGGTGAACGGTGCGCTTCGCTCTCCTCGGCCCCCTGGAGGTCACTCGCGACGGCGAGCGCGTCGCCCTGGGCTCCGTCAAGCAGCGGCTGCTGCTGGCCACGCTGCTCAGCCGCCCCTCGCAGACGGTTCCGGCCGGTGTGCTGGTGGCCGCCCTGTGGGGCGAGGACCCGCCGGCGTCCGCCGCCGCCAATCTGCGGACCTACGCGCGGGGGCTGCGCGGCGCCCTGGACGGCGACGGCTCCCGGGGCGCCATGCCCCACACCCGGGGCGGCTATCTGCTCCGCGTCCCGCCCGGCGGGACCGACGTGGAGCGCTTCGACGAGGCCGCCTGCCGGGGCCGCCGCGCCCTGGCGGCCGATGATCACGCCCTGGCCTGCGAGGAGTTGTCCCGGGCGCTCGCCGTGTGGCGCGGCCGGGTCCTCGAAGGGCTCGCGCTGCCGGAGGTCCTGGAGCCCTGGGCGGCCGGTCTGGAGGAGCGCCGGTGCCATGCCGAGGAGGAGTACGCGCGGGCGCTGCTCGCGGAGGGCGACCTCTCCCAGGCGGTGCTGCGGATGCGGAGACTGGTGGCGTCCCATCCGCTACGGCAGCGGGCCTGGGGCCATCTGATGCTCGGCCTGCACCGGGTGGGCGATGTGGGGGGAGCCCTGGAGGCGTACCGCACGGTGCGCGACGCGCTGGTCCGGGAGACCGGTCTGGAACCCGGCCCGGAACTGGCGCGGCTGCACGAGGACATCCTCCGGCAGCGATCGGCCGCGGCCGGCGGCGCGTCACCGCCACCGCCGCCCCGGCCCCGGCAACTCCCCCTCATCACGCCCGATTTCGTCGGACGGGAGGAGGCCGTCGCCGCGCTCGACTCCGCCCTCCACCGCACGGACGGCGCGGCACCGGACGGCGCCGCACCGGGCGTCGTGATCACAGCCGTCTCCGGGATGGCCGGCGTCGGCAAGACGACCCTCGCGCTGCACTGGGCCCACCGGGTCGCCGACCGGTTCCCCGACGGGCAGCTCCACGTGGATCTGCGGGGTTACGACGAGAGCGGGGCGGTGTCCGCGTCCGACGCCCTCCAGGGGTTCGTTCAGGCGCTGGGGGTGCCGCAGGCCCGGATACCGTCCGGTACGCAGGCCCGGGCCGGCCTCTTCCGCAGCCTCCTGGCCTCCCGCCGGATGCTGGTGGTGCTCGACAACGCCCGGGACTCCGCCCACGTCCGGCCGCTGCTCCCCGGCGCCGGGAGCAGCGTGGTGGTCGTCACCAGCCGGAACCGGCTCCAGGGGCTGGTGACGTCCGAGGGGGCCCGGACGCTGATCCTCGATGTGCTGAGCGCGCGGGAGTCGGCCCGGATGCTGGCCCGCCGGCTGGGCGGCCCCCGGGTGGAGGCCGAGCCGGACGCCGCCGCCGATATCGTGGCTCTGACCGGGCGGCTGCCCCTCGCCCTCGCGGTCGTCGCCGCCCGGGTGGCGGACCACCCGACGTTCCCCCTGCGTTCCTTCGCCGCCGAACTCCGCCCCGCCGGAGCGCTGCTGGACGTCCTGGAGGACGGCGACGCGCGGCGGGTGCTGTCCTGGTCGTATCTGGCCCTCTCCGAGGAGGCGGCCCGGCTGTTCCGGCTGCTCGGACTGCACCCGGGGCCCGACCTGACGCTCGACGCCGCCGCCGCGCTCGCCGGTGCCCCGGTGCACTCGGTGAGGCCCCTGCTGCGGGAGCTGACCCGGCTGCATCTGCTGACCGAACACCTCCCCAGCCGCTACCTGTTCCACGATCTGCTGCGGACGTACGCCGCCGCGCTGGTCGGGAGTGTCGAGCCGCCCTCCGGTGTGCGCCGGGCCCGGGAGCGGTTCTACGACCACTGTCTGCACCGCGCGCACGCCGCCGCCGTGCTCGTGCAGCCGCAGTGGCCGGCCGTCGTGCCCGTGCCCGCGCTGCCGTCGAACAGCGGGGACCGCGCCCGGGACGCCGAGGCCGCCCTCGCGTGGTTCGCCGGCGAGCGCCAGGTGCTGCTGCGGGCGGTGGCCCAGGCCGCGGCGTGCGGTTTCGAGACGTACAGCTGGCAGCTGGCCTGGGCGCTCACCGCGTATCTGGCGCCCCTCGGTCTGTGGCAGGACCAGCGCACGGCCCAGGAGACCGCGCTGGCCGCCGCCGAGCGGTCCGGTGAGGAGGTGGGCGAGGCCATGGCCTGCCGGCTGCTCGCCCGGGCCGACGCCCGGCTCGGCGCCCTCGACACCGCCGAGCGGCTGCTGCGCCGGGCCCTGGGAGTGTACGAGCGGCTGGGCGACAGGAACGGCCAGGCCCAGACGCTGCACAACTACGTCGAGCTGTGCTACATGGGCGGCCGGCTGGCGGAGGCGCTGGAGCACGGGCGCGAGGCGCTGCGTCTGTACGGGCTCTGCGGCAACCGGGACGGCGAGGCCCGCACCCTCAACGCGATGGGCTGGCTCCACGCCGCCGAGGGCGACTACCCGGCCGCCATCGACCACTGCACCCGGGCGCTGGAGCGGCAGCGGCAGGCGGGCGACCGCAATGGGCAGGCCGCCACCCTGGACAGCCTGGGATTCGCCCACCACCACCTGGCCCGCTACGACCGGGCGGTGGCCAGCTATCAGGAGGCCATCGGTCTGTTCCGGTCCTCGGCCGACCGCTATCACGAGGCCGAGACCCTGGTCAGGCTGGGCGACACCCTGATGGTGACGGATCGTCCGGCGGAGGCCGAGGAGGTCTGGGAGCGGGCCGCCGCGATGTTCGACGCGCTGTGGGACCCGGAGGCCGACGCCGTACGGGAGCGCCTGGCCGGGCTCCGGGAGGGCCGCCGGGGCGGATGACCCCCGGACGTCCCGCTCGTGTCAGGGCCCGTGCGCGGGTGACCGCGCGGTGGAGGCGCCGATGAGCCACATGCCGGGGCGGACCTCGACCGCGCGGGCGCCCGGGCCGGGGCCGGCGAGGGACAGGCCGCCGTGGTCCGGAGCGGCGAAGCGGGCCGTCGTGCGCCGGAGGTACTCCACCCAGCGGCGGTCGCCCAGCCGTTCGGCCGCGCGGCGGCACTGGTCCCACTGCGCCGCCGCGGCCCCGGCACGGCCCCGGCGGAGGTTCACCAGCGCCAGGCCGTTGAGCGCGGCGACGGCGCCCCACGGGTCGCGGCCTGCGGCGCAGAGGTCCAGGGCGCGGCCGTAGCGGCGGCCGGCGGCGTCCAGCCGGTCCTGGCCGAGGAGGATGTCCGCGACGCCGATCCGGCAGCGGGCCGAGCCGATCCGGTCGCGCACCCGGTCGAAGCGGTGCCGGGCCGCGGTGTAGTGGGCCAGCGCGCGGTGCGCCTCGCGGCGCTGCCAGGCGAGGGTGCCCAGTGAGTACCGCACCACCGCCTCGGCCGCCGTGTCCCCGGCCCGGAGCGCGGCGTCCAGCGCCAGCCGGTGGGTCTCCTCCCACTCCTCCCAGGCTGCGCAGGAGTGGAAGTACCCGGCGGCGCTGTCCGCCAGCTCCCACACCAGGGGCCAGGCCCCGGCGGCGTGGGCCCGGCGGACGGCGCCGACCAGCCCCGCGGCCTCGTCCCGGAACCACCGGAGCGGTCCGGCGCCGCCGGGTTCCGGCGCGCCGTCCGCGGCGGGCGGGGCCCGCCAGTCCCGGCCGGGGGCGAGCCGGGCGTCCGCGAGCCGGGCGCGGTCCCGGTAGGCGCGGCAGAGCCGCTGGGCGGCGGCCCCGGCCGCCGCCGTGCCGTCCGCGTCCCGCAGTTCCGTGCCCAGCACCCGCAGCAGGGAGTGGAAGCCGTAGCGCGGCTCCCCCGCCGCCCCCGGCCGGGCCTCCAGGAGCCGGGCGCGGACGAGTTCCTCCGCCAGCTCGCGCGCCTCCCGTCGCGTGGTGTCCAGCAGGGCGGCGGCGCTCCAGCCGGCGAAGTCGGGGGCCGGGGCGAGGGTCAGCAGCCGGAACGCCCGCCGCTGCGCGGGCCCGGCCTCCTGATATCCGGTCAGCAGGGTCGCGCGCAGATCGAGGTCCCCCTCCCGCAGCAGGCTCAGCCGGGTGCGTTCGTCACCGAGACGCTCGGCGAGCGCGGCGGCCGTGGTGTGCGGGCGCGCGGTCAGGGTGGCGGCGGCGACCCGCAGCGCGAGCGGCAGACAGCCGCAGAGCCGGGCGATCTCCGCGGTCGCCGCCGGGTCCTCGGCCATGCGCGCGCCGCCGGCGGCGCGCAGCAGTTCGGCGGCGTCGTCCGGGCGCACCGCCTCCAGGACGAGATGCTCGGCGCCGTCCAGCGCGGCGGCGGTGCGGCGCCCGGTGAGCACCACGGCGCTGCCGTCAGCGGGCGGCAGGAGCGGGCGGATCTGCTCCTCGGCGGCGATGTCGTCCAGGACGAGGAGCATCCGGCGGCCGTGCAGTGCCCGCCGGAGCTGTTCGGCGGGCTCCGGCCGTCCTTGGAGGGCGAGCGGGGCACCGGGGTCGTCGCCGGTGAGCCGGCGCAGCAGCGCCGCGCTCACCTGGGCGGGGCTCAGCGGGCGGCCGTCGGGGCCTCGCAGGGCGATCAGCACCTGTCCGTCGGGGAAGCGGTCGGCGGTGCGGTGGGCGAGCCACAGCGCCAGCGCGGTCTTGCCGACCCCGGCGCGGCCGGAGATGCCGAGCACCCGTACCGGGGGTCTTCCGGCGCCGCCGCGCAGGGCGCGCTCCGCGTGCGCCAGTTCCTCGTCCCGGCCGGTGAACCCGGGGGCGGGCGCGGGCAGGACGGGCGGCGGGACGGGGGTACGGGGGGTGGTGGCCGTGTCAGCCGCACCCTGCGCGGGCCGGGCCCGGCGCCAGTCCAGGGCGGGATCGCGGCGCAGTACGCGCTCCTGGAGGCGCGCCAGCGGCGGGCCGGGTTCGACGCCCAGCTCGTCGACGAGGGAGTGCCGCAGTCTGCCGTACACCCGCAGGGCGTCGGAGCCCCGGCCGGTGCGGTACAGCGCGACCATGAGGTGGCCGTGGAGATTCTCCCGCAGGGGGTGCTCGTTGGCGAGGGCCATCAGCTCCCCGGCCAGCTCCTGGTGGCGGCCCAGCCGCAGATCGGCGAGGATGCGCTGCTCCAGGACCTCCATCCGCAGCTCGTCCAGCCGGATCGCGGTGGACTCCAGCCGGACCCCGTGCGGTATCCCGGCCAGCGCGGGCCCCGCCCACAGCCCGAGCGCCTCGCGCAGCAGCCCGGACGCCCGCTCGTAGTCGCGTTCCCGGCAGGCCGTGCGGCCCTCGGCCCGCAGCCGCTCGAAGAGGGGCAGATCGAACTGGGCCTCCGGGTCGGGGACCTGGAGCAGATAGCCCGGTGCGCGGGTGAGCAGCGATCCGCCGCTCTCCCCCGGGCCGGCCTCGGCGAGCACCTTCCGCAGCTGGGAGACGTACACCTGGAGGGTGGTGGTGGCGGTGCGCGGCGGCTCGGTGCCCCACAGCTCGTCGATCAGGCTGTGCGCCGGGACCACCTCACCGGCGCGCACCAGCAGGGTGGCGAGCAGGGCGCGCGGTTTGGCGGCGGAGGGGGTGCGCGGAGAGAGGCTCACCGGCCCCAGTACCCGGAATCGCATGGAAGGGCTCCTCTCGGTCACGAGGGGTGGTGCGGGGGACGGCGGGGGCGGTGCTCCCGTCGGCGGGCCCGGCCGGGGGCGGGCGGCCGGGGCGGGGGCGGGCGGCCGGGGCGGGGGTCAGCAGTCCTGGAGCAGGGTGGCGGATGCCGTGCACAGCACCCGGCTGCCCTGGCTGAAGGTGAGGCGGGTGCGGACCATCGGGCGGTCCGCGCCGTCGCGCAGCGGGGAGCGGGAGTTGACCGTGCAGGTCAGCGGGAGACCGGCCTCGCCGAAGCCGCGGAACGACGCCCACCAGTGGGTCAGTACGGCGTGGGCGGGCCGGAATCCGTGGAGTTCGGCGGCGACCACGAGCGCGGCCTGCCGGGACGCCTCCAGGAACACCGGTCCGGGGATGTGCCCCTCGGGTCCCGCGTCGAAGACCTCGTGGCCGGGGGCCGGCGCCACGGGGAGGACGAACTCGCCGTCCACGGCCCGCAGCGGCGGTCCCACCAGGACATTGCGGGCGTCGCCGCGCCCCACCGGCTCGGGCCCCACCGGCACCCGTCCGAGCGGTCGGGGCGCGGGCGCGGTGCCGTGCAGGCTCTCCCGGCGGCCCCGTTCGCGGTGCGCCCGGTAGACCCGGGGCATCAGGAACAGCAGCCGCGCCGTTCCGCTGCCGCAGGTCACCCCGTCGATCGCCACCCCGCCCCGGCAGTCCAGGCCCCGGGGTATCCCCTGGACCACATCGACCGGGGTCAGGGTGATGTCCAGGCTCATATGGGCCGGCCGGCCGGTGCGGCGCCAGGGGGCGAGTTCCCGGATGTCGACACCGCTGGAGACGAAGACCGCGGGGCGTTCGGCGGGGACCCGGAAGTACTGGTGGGCGACGAAGTGGGTGGCCTGGCGGAGCGTCTCGGCGGCGAAGAGCAGGTCGTGGAAGGTGCCCGGGCCGTCGTTGAACAGCGGGTGCCGGTCGGGCAGTTCGGCGGAGAGCGCGAAGTGCTGCTCGACCGGCGCCGTGGCGTCCAGCAGGAACCCCTCCGGCGTGACGGGTCTGTGGAGCAGGTGGAGCGGTGCCGTGGTGTGCGGGCCGGCGGTGCGGCCGGCCGGGGGCGCGGGGGCGGCCGGGGGCGCGGTGGGCGAGGGGACGGGCGCGGTGGCGGAGGCATCGATGGCGATGTCCATGCCGGCTCCTTCGTGGTGGGTGGGGGTGCGGTGCGCGGCCTTGGCGCGGCCGGAGGGACTCCGCGCCAGGGCCGGAACGGACCGGTGGCGGTGGCGGGAACTCCTCCGTCCCTGCCACCACGCTTCCCCCGGTCACTGCATTCGCTCTGGACTCGGCCTGGACCGGGGCGGGGGCGCGGGCTCGTGGCGGGAGCCCCGCCCCCACCGGTTCAGCGGTGGTCCAGCCCCACTCCAGGGGCCCCGGCGACGCTGGTGCACGGCCGGGCGGCGCTCCCGGCGGCCCGTATCCCGCGCCGTGGCGCACCCGGTCCCGCGGACCACGCGCCCGCCCCGTGACCCGTGCCGCGACCCGTCGCGTCGCCTGTCCGTCCCGTACCCGTCCCGTACCTCCGTCGCGCTCGAAGGAGCAGCCAGTGGAACCGTCAGTCGAGGCATCGCGCCGTACCCTGCTGCGCATCGCGGCGGCCGGTGCCACCGGCGGCGCCCTCGCCGCCGCCCCGTTGCCCGCCCTCGCGCACCCCGGCGGCGGTGACGGCACCGGCCGCCGCCCATGGCCGCGCACGCTCTCCGTCGCCGCACCGGGGCTGTATCCGGAAGGAGTGGCCTGGGACGGGGGCCGGCGGGCGTTCCTGGTCGGGTCGAGCGCCCGGGGGACGGTGTCGGTGGTGCGGGCGGACGGTTCGGTCAGCCCGCTGGTGACCCCCTTCGCCCAGGTCTCCGTGCTCGGACTCCGGGTCGACGCGGTGCGCGGCAGGATCGTGGCCGCGTACTCGGACTACTTCTTCCGCGCGCTGGGCCTCGTCGACCGCTCCCTGCCCCCGGTGAACGGCGTCGGTGTCTTCGACCTCGCCACCGGGGCCGTGCGGTCGCTGACCCCGGTCTCGGTGGGCACGGCCGAGCCCCGGACCAACGATGTCGCCGTCGACCGGCGGCACGGCGATGTCTACGTCACCGACACCGAGGCCGACACGGTCACCCGGGTGAGCCGGACCGGGGAGGTGCTCCGGGTCATCCGGGACGAGCGGTTCGCCACCCCCGAGACGGGACCGAACGGCATCGTCCACCACCCCGACGGCTTTCTGCTGGTGGGCCGGTACACCGGCGGCAGGCTGTTCCGGGTCGACCGGCCCCGTTCGGCGCACCCGGTGGTCCGGGAGGTGCGGCTGGACCGTGCGCCGGTCTCCATCGACGGTCTCGCGCTGCGCCCCGACGGCTCCCTGGTGGTCGTCGCCAACGACCTGTCGCTGACGGGCGGCCGCCCCGGCCGGGACGCGGTGGCGGTACTGCGCTCCCGCGACCGCTGGCGCACCGCGCGGACCGTGCGGGACGACACCTGGCCGATCGCCGACCCCACGACGGTGGCCGTCACCCCGTACGGCGACTACGTCGTCAGCGGCGGGCTCCGGGAGATCCTCACCGGTGTCCCCTCCCCCACCCCGGGCCGCTTCCATCTGCGCCGTCGCTGACGGCCCCGCCCGGGGTGCCGCGGCCGGTCCGGGCCGCCGGCACCCGATCCGTCCGTCCCCGCCGGCGGCCGTGTCGCGGAACACGGCGCGCACGGCCCCGGCCTCCGCCCGCCGACCTCTCCCGGGAGTCCCTCCATGCCACATCCGCCCCGTACCGCACCCGCGTCCCGCGGGCTCTTCGCCGCCCTCGCCCGGCTGGCCTCCGGCCGGCCCCGGCTGTTGCTCTGGCTCACGCTGATCCTGCTGGCCGGGGCGGTGGTCCTCGGCGGCGGAGTCGCCGACCGGCTGCGCAGCGGGGGCAGTGGCGGGGTGGTGGACCCCGCGTCCGAGTCCTCGTTCGCGGCCGGCGTCCTGGAGCGGGAGTTCCCCGGCGCCCGCCCCAACCTCGTGCTGCTGGCCGATTCCGGTGCTACCGGAGCCGGTGTCGACGACCCCGCCGCGGCACGGGACGGCCGGGAGCTGGCGGCCCGGCTGGCCGCTCTGCCCGAGGTCGGCGGTGTCACCTCCTACTGGGACAGCGGCGCCCCGGCGCTGCGCTCCGACGACGGGCGCCGGGCGCTGATCGTGGCCAGGATCAACGGCGGCGAACTGGCCGCCGAGCGCGCTCTCGGAGAACGGATCGCCCCGCGCTTCGGCGGCGCGCAGGGCCGGCTCGACATCGAAATCGGCGGGAGTGTCGCCGTCCAGCGGGAGCAGCAGGCCTTCATCGGCGAGGATCTGCTGCGGGCCGAGCTGATCGCGCTGCCGATCACCCTGATCATTCTGATGGTGGTGTTCGGGAGCGCCGTCGCCGCGCTGCTGCCGGTGGCCATCGGGATCATCGCGATCCTCGGCACCAACGCGGTGCTGCGGGTCATCACCTCGTTCACCGATGTGTCGGTGTTCGCGAGCAATCTGACGACGGCGCTCGGCCTGGGGCTGGCCATCGACTACGCGCTGCTGATCGTGCGCCGCTACCGGGAGGAGCGCTCCGGCGGCCGGGACACGGCCGACGCCCTCGCGGTCACGCTGGGCACGGCCGGGCGGACCGTGCTGTTCTCGGCGGCGACGGTCGCCGTCTCGCTCGCCGCGATGCTGGTCTTCCCGCTCTACTTCCTGCGCTCGCTGGCCTACGCCGGGATCAGTGTGGTGGTGCTCGCCGCGGTCGCCGCGCTGGTGGTGCTGCCCGCGCTGCTCGCCGTGCTGGGACGGCGGATCGACTCCCTGGACATCAGGAGGCTGGTCCGGCGCCGCTCGCGCGCGCCGGAGGAGCCGGGCGCCGGGTGGGCCGCGGCGGCGCGCTGGGTGATGCGCCGCGCCCCGCTGGTGGCGACCGGCACCCTGGCCGTGCTGCTGCTGCTCGGGGCGCCGTTCCTCGGCGTCGACTTCGGGACCGCCGACTACCGGCAGCTCCCGCCTTCGGCTCAGTCCCGGGTGGTCCAGGAGCGGATCGGGGAGGACTTCGACGGCAGCCCCACCGGGGTGATCGAGGTGGTCGCCGAGCGGGCCGGCGCGGCCGAGCTGAGTGCGTACGCCCGCCGGCTGTCCGAGCTGCCGGGAGTGGTGCGGGTGGACGGCCCGGCGGGCCGCTGGGCCGGCGGCGCGCCGGCCGGACCGGTGCGGGAGACCCGGACCTCCGGCGAGATCTCGTATCTCACCGTGGTGCCCGGTGTGGAGGCCGTGTCGGAGGAGGGCAAGGAGCTGGTGCGGGAGGTGCGGGGAGTCGGGGCGGGTTTCCCCGCCCATGTCTCGGGGACGGCGGCGGCGCTGATCGACAGTCAGTCCGCCATCGGGCGGGGGCTGCCCTGGGCGATCGGCGTGATGGTGCTCGCCACGCTGGTGCTGGTCTTCCTGCTCACCGGCAGTGTGCTGATGCCGGTGCAGGCCGTGCTGCTCAACACGCTCAGCCTGACGGCGATGCTGGGCGCGGTGGTGTGGGTCTTCCAGGACGGGAATCTCTCCGGGCCGCTGGGCTTCACCCCGACGGGGAGCATCGAGACCGCGCTGCCGGTGCTGATGTTCTGCCTGGCCTTCGGTCTCTCCATGGACTACGGGGTGTTCCTGCTCTCCCGGATCAAGGAGGAGCGGGAGCGGCTGGGTGATCACCGGGCCGCCGTGGTCGCGGGAATCCGCGGGACGGGCGGGGTGATCACCGCCGCCGCGCTCGTCCTCGCGGTCGTGATGGTCGCCATCGGCAGCTCCCGGATCACCAACACCAAGATGCTGGGCCTCGGGGTGGCGCTGGCCATCCTCATGGACGCCATGGTGATCCGCACGCTGCTGGTGCCCGCGGTGCTGTCGCTGACCGGCCGGGCGACGTGGTGGGCGCCGGGGCCGCTGCGCCGGCTGCACGCCCGGTTCGGCGTCGGGGAGGGCGGCCCGGCGCGGCCCGTGCCGGAACCCGCCGGCCCGGACGCGGCCCCGTGCCCGGACCCGGACGGAGCCGGGGGCCGGGCGCGGGTGACGGCGGGGACGGGCACCGGCTGAGCGCCGGGGCGCGGAGGAAAGGGTGCGGGCGGGCCGGCGCGGCCCGCCCGCACCCTTCGCCGCCCCCGCTCACCGCCCGCGCCGCCGCCGTTCCCCGCCCTCCGCGCACCGGGTCCGGCCTGGTGCTTTGGCGGTGCGCAAGGGGGCGTCCCTAGCGTCCGTGGCAGCGCGTCACGGCGGACGCCGGAGCAGGCCGGCGCGAGCCCGACCGAGGGGGAGAGGTCCGTTGACAGCCATGCAGCAGACGGCGCCGCGCGCGGCGCCCACACGAGCGGCCCCGGGACGGGAAGGAGACACCATGACCGTCGACACGGTCGTCGTCGACTACGGAGGGGTGCTGACCAACCCGCTCGCCGAGACCTTCGCGGCCTTCGCCGAGCTGGCCGGGATCGGGGTCGACGACCTCGCCCGGGCGTTCGCGGCGGCGACCGCGCGGTACGGGGAGAGCCCCATGGCCGCGCTGGAGACCGGCGCGATCGGTGAGCGGGAGATGACCGGCCGGGTCCTGGCCGAACTGCCGGAGGGCGCGGGCCGGGTCCTGGACGGCGGGGCGGGCTTCGGCGAGCTGTGGTTCCGGGGGCGCGCCGCCAACGAGCCGTTCCTGGCGTTTCTGCGCGGGCTGCGCCGCGACGGGTACCGGCTGGCGCTGCTCACCAACAACGTCCGTGAGTGGGAGCCGCTGTGGCGGGCCGGGCTGCCGGTGGACGAGTTGTTCGACGTGGTGGTGGACTCGCACCGCGAGGGTGTGCGCAAGCCGGACCCGGCGATCTACGGCATCCTGCTGGAGCGGCTCGGGGTGGAAGCGGCCCGGTGTCTGTTCGTCGACGACACCGGGGAGAACTGCGCGGCGGCGGCGCGGGCGGGTATGCGCGCGGTCCTGTTCACCGGTACCGGGGCCGCCATCGGCGCGATCACGGCCGAGTTGGGGCGTCGCGCCGCACCGGTGGGGGGTGGGGGGCGATGACCGTGCCCGCGCCCGTGCTCGTCGTCGGCGCCGGACCCACCGGGCTGACCGCCGCCTGTGCCCTGTGGGGCCTCGGGGTGCCCTGCCGGGTGGTGGACCGCCGCCCGGGGCCCGGCGGCGCGCCCAGGGGGCTGGTGCTCTGGAGCGGGGCGCTGGAGTGCCTGGAG
The DNA here is from genome assembly GCF_040296845.1 of Streptomyces sp. NPDC001985. NCBI lineage: Bacteria > Bacillati > Actinomycetota > Actinomycetes > Kitasatosporales > Streptomycetaceae > Streptomyces > Streptomyces sp. NPDC001985. The sequence goes on along the minus strand of NZ_JBEOYB010000023.1, from coordinate 66,334 downwards.
CGGGTCGGGGCGGCCGGGCGGATCGCGGCGGACGCGCTGCCGCTGGACGGTGCCTCGTACTGGTCGAAGGGCCGCCGGATCGGCGCGGTCCGCTTCGGCGGGCTGACGGGCACCGCCTTCCCGGGGCCGCTGAGCGTGCCGCAGCCCGTCACCGAACGGGCGCTGCGCCAACGGCTGGAGGAGCTGGGCGGCGCCGTGGAGTGGGAGACCGAGGCCGTCTCGGTGACGGTTCCCCGGGGCGGTTCCCGGGACCCCGGCGCGCGGGCGGTCGTGGTGCTGCGGTCGGCGGCCGGCACGGAGAGCGTGACGGTGCCCTGGCTCGTCGCCGCGGACGGCGCCCGCAGCCTGCTGCGCGACCGGGTCGGCATCCCCTTCGCGGGCCACACCTTCGGCCGTACGTTTCTGATCGCGGACGGCGTCCTTCTGGGCGCCGCGCCCGGGGCGGAGGTGGAGCACCACATCGCGCCCGGCGGGGTGCTGGTGATCGTGCCGCGGCCGGGCGGCCACCGGGTCTTCTTCGACACCGAGCCGGACGGGCGGACCGGCCCGCCGCCGGCCGGACTCCTCCAGCGGCTGCTCGACGAGCGCGGTCCCGGCGGGCTGCGGCTGCACGGCATCGGGTGGTCCAGCCGCTTCCGGGTGCACGCCAGGGTCGCCCCGAGGTTCCGCTCGGGTCCCGTGCTGCTGGCGGGCGACGCGGCGCACACGCACACCACGGCGGGCGGCCAGGGACTCAACACCGGTGTCCAGGACGGGTACGACCTCGGCTGGAAGCTCGCCGCCGCGGTGCGCGGCGCCGATCCGGCGCTGCTCGACAGCTATGAGGCGGAGCGCCGCCCGCCCTCGGTGCGCGCGGTCCGCGGCGGGGACCGGCAGACCCGGCTGTGGCTGCTGCGCAACCCCCTGGCCCGGCTGCTGCGGGACACCGCCGTGCGGGCGCTCTCCGCCGGCGGTCTGCTGGAGTCCAGGGTGCTGCCGCTCCTCGCCCAGCTGGATCTGGACCACTCCGGGAGCCCGGCCGTGGGCGACACCGAGGGCGCGGGGGCGGCGCCGCGCGCGCTGCGGGCGGGGCGCCGGGCGCCCGATGCCGCGCTGATGCCGGTGCACGGCGGGACCGCGCTCTCGCTCCACGCGCGGCTCTCCGAGGGGCGGCACACCCTGCTCGCCTTCGGCGGCGCGGCGGCCGGCGAGCGGGCCGCGCGGATCTGCTCGGAGCTGCGCGGACGCGGGGCGGACGACGCCGTACGGGTGGTGTGGGCACAGCCCGCGGGCTCGGTCACCGAGCCCGGGACGGCCTTCGACGCCGGATACGACATCGTCCGCGACCGGAGCGGGGCGCTGGGCGGCGGCGACGGCCCCTGGTTCGCGTACATCCGTCCCGACGGTGTCGTCGGGGCCCGGTGCGGCCCGGACGGTCTGGACACGCTGCTCGGCCGGCTGCCCTCGGGGCCGGCGCTGCTGTCGCCCGCGCCGGCCGTCCGTCCCTGACCCTCTCCTGTCTCGAAGGGAACCCTCACCATGTCCGTATCCCCGCCCGTGCCGACGCCGGCACCGGCACCCCGGAAGGTCCCGGCCACCACGGCGCCCCCGAAGGAGCGGCCGGGGGAACAGAGCGGGAAGGCCGCGCTGAGCTATGAGGCGACCGTGCCGCGGGCCCTGGTCCACCGGACCTCGGTGGCGGAGGTCTTCGTCACCGACTCGGTCCGGACCGGAGAGGACCGGTTCGCCGTCGCCGCGCAGCTTCCCCGGGGCCATCTGATCGGCGAGGACTCGCCGCTCTACGACTTCACCCTGCTGGTCGAAGTGGTGCGGCAGGCCGGGGTGCTGGCCGCCCACCGCCATCTGGAGGTGCCGCTGGGTTCGGCCTTCATCTTCCGGGACCTCCATCTGCACACCACCGGGTTCGAGGCCCTGCGGATCGGGCCGAGGCCGGCCGATCTGACGATCGCGCTGGACGCCCGGCCGAAGCGGAACAGGGCGGGGCGGCTCCAGGGGTTCGGCTTCACCGGGGAGATCGTGGTCGACGGACGGCCCGCGCTCATCGGCGAGGGCGGGCTGCTGATCCTCTCCAGGGCCGCCTACCGGGTGCTGCGCGGCCGGCGGCAGGTGCCCGACCACCCGGGGTTCCTGCTGCCCCGGTTCACGGCGGCCGAACCGTCCGCCGTGGGGCGGCGGGACACCCGGAATGTCTTCATCACCGATCCGGTGGCGGAGACCGAATCGGGCCGCTTTTCGGCGCAGTTGGTGGTGGACACCACCCATCCGCATGTGTTCGACCATCCGCTGGACCATGTGCCGGGGCATCTCCAGATGGAGGCGGCCCGTCAGTTGGCCGTCGCGTCGGTCTCCCGGCTCCAGGGCCTGGACCCGCGCACCCTGGCGGTGGCCTCCATCACCACCAGCTTCTCCGACTACACGGAGCTGGACCGGATCACCCGGCTCCGGGCGACGGTGGAGGGGTTCCGCTGGGACGAGCGCCTGCGCACCTTCACCGTTCCGGTCGCGGTCGAGGCGCTCCAGGAGGGAAGGACGACCACGGCGCTCAGGCTGGAGGTGGCACAATGGAGTTGAGCGTGAGAAGAACCTTCACAGAATCCCCGAACAAACGTTCCATCCAGTAGCATTTCCGCCCAAAAGGTGTCGGCCGATCGACCGAGCCCGACGGGGGACCGCATTGATTCGCATCCTGCTCGCCGAGGACATGCACATGGTTCGCGGGGCGCTTGTGGCACTGCTGGCCCTGGAGGACGACTTACGGGTGGTCGCGGAGGTCGAGCGGGGCGACACCATCGTCAGCACGGTCCTGGAGTTCCGGCCCGATATCGCGATCATCGATGTCGATCTGCCCGGCCTGGACGGACTGAGCGCCGCGGCGCTCCTCGCCGAACAGGCCCCCTGGTGCCGGACGCTCATCCTCACCAGCCTCGGCCGGCCCGGGACACTCCGCAAGGCACTCGCCGCCCGGGTCGGCGGCTTCCTGCTCAAGGAGGCGCCGCCGGCCCGGCTGGCCCACGCGGTGCGGGAGGTGTCGGCCGGCAACCGGGTGATCGATCCCCAACTGGCCCTGGCCGCCTTCGACAACGGCGAGAACCCCCTGACCCCGCGCGAGGTCGAGGTGCTCCGGATGGCGGCCGACGGGGCGGAAGCGGCGGAGATCGCGGTACGGCTGTTCCTCTCGGTGGGCACCGTGCGCAACTATCTGACGACGATCGTCACCAAGCTCAACGCCCGCAACCGGGTGGACGCGATCCGGGTGGCGCGGGAGAGCGGCTGGCTGATGTGACGCCGGAACCGCCGGCCCGCACACCGTCCCGGCACTGACCGACCAGCCGGTCAGCCGGCCAGCCGCAGCGGGGCCTGTGCCGTCAGCACGAACCACCCCTGCCCGTCGATTCCGGAGCTGAGCCGGCCGCCGACCGCCGCGAGCCGGAACCGCAGGTTCTGGAGCCCGCTGCCGTCCTGTGTCCGGGGCTCGGCCGGCCCCTCGGGTCCGGCCGCCCGCTCCCGGCCGGTGTCCACCCCGTCGTTGGCGATGACCAGCACCAGCTCCCCGGCCCTGGTGGTCCAGCTCTCGATCCGGCAGTGCTCCGCCTTGCTGTGCCGCAGCAGATTGGTGACCGCCTCCCGGAGCACGGTGGCCATGATGGTGTTCGTCTCCCCCTCGGGCAGCTTCCCCCGGATCTCCACGGTGGCCTGGATGCCCCCGGCCTCCAGCACCGCCTGGGCCGAGACCGCCTCGGTGGCCAGCGACATGTCGCGGTAACCCCGGGCGACCGTGCGGACGTCGGAGAGCGCCTGCCGGGATATCTCCAGAATGTTCTCCAGCTCCTCCAGCGCGCGGTCCGCCTCGCAGTGCACCAGCCGGCGGGCCAGCTCGCTCTTGAGAGTGATCGCCGAGAGGCTGTAGCCCAGCAGATCGTGCAGATCCCGGGCGAACCGCAGCCGCTCCTGGCTCACGGCGAGCCGGGCCAGGGCGTGCTGGGCCTCCTGGACCTCGACCACCAGCTCGGCGAGGCGGGTGAGCCCGAAGACGGTCAGCCCGGTGAGGATGGTGGCCACACCGAAGTACGCCGCCCCGACGAACCCCGACGAGCCGAGCAGCGGTCCGGTCATCCACCCCACCAGGCCCACCAGGGCGAAGAGCGGCCAGGCCACCGGGGGCCGGAGCACCAGCAGCACGGAGGCGCCGAGGAAGCCCGCCATCCCGCCCCAGCCGAACCCGAGGGCGAAGAGGGGCAGATAGGTCAGCAGCGCCTGGAGGGCGAGGGTCCACCGGCCCCAGCGGGCGCGCAGACCCCGTAACCGATAGGTGGAGTGGACCAATTGAAGAAGGAAGATGGCGGCGAAGCCGAGCGCGGACGCGATGAGGGTCAGCGTCTGCGGGTGCGCCTCCACGATGTTGAGAAAGCCCACGACGAGAAACCCGCACTCGACCAGCAGCAGGATGGTCATGGCGAGCTGGGGCGGGGGCGCGTCCGTCCCCAGGGTGCGCAGCGCGGCCGACAGCGCGGGCCTGCCGCCGGTTCCGTGTTCGGCCTCCCGTATGCGGAGAATCCGGAATCTGCCCGAGTGCGTCGTGCCTTCCTTCATGGAATCCCCCGCCGGCGGCACCAAGGGAGATCAGTCTAGGGAGAGACGGTGAGCCCCGGTGCCCGAATGTGGATGAGACCTCTGAAGTTCATGAGCCGGAGAGACGGAACGTTCCTCTCCATCCGGGAGTGTACCGAGGACAAAGCCGCCGACGCTCGGCTCGATCCGCCAGTCCTGGCCGGTGGCACGGGCGGCCAGTTCGATGTCCCCGCTGCCCAGCGCGCAGGGCGCGAGTCCCATCGCGGTGCCGATCAGATAGAGGTTCTGGGTCACCGCGCCGACGTGCTTGAGCGTCAGCGCGTACGCCAGCCCGCTGTACTTCCAGGTGAGCCGGTGGATGCGCGAGGTGATGGTGATGACCACGGCCGGGGGGTCCGTCAGCCCGGCGGTGATCCGGGCCTCGTCGAACAGTTCGGACATGCCCGATCCCCGGTCCGGGGTGCCGACCTGGACCAGGCAGTGCTCCAGCGGGGCGTAGTAGTGCATGCCCGGCGGCACCCCCGCGCAGTCCCGGACCGCGAGGTAGAACTCCAGCTCGCAGGCGCGGCCACCGCTGGGATAGGGCCGGTCGGTGAAGGGGCCCTCCTGGCTGCCGCGCGGGTACTCGTGCGTCGAGCGGACCCGCAGCGCCCGGTAGAGGAACTCGCCCAGCGCCGCCGCGTCGAGCCGGCCGGAGCCGTAGGCGCGGACACTGCGGCGCTCCTCGACCACGGTCGTCAGCGGGGGGTCCCCGGCGGCCACGTCCGACAGCGAGGGCCGCGCGAGCGGGATGCGCGGACCCTCCGGCAGGGGTTTGACGGCCGGCGCCGGCGCCATCCGGTCCGCGAGCGGATAGGTGGCGCCGAAGTCGGCATCGTGGCGGCCCAGGGTGGAGCGGGTGTGGAAGAGCAGATCGACCGCGGACCACGAGGCCAGGGCGGGATCGCGGTCCTCGGCGAAGCCCGGGACGACCGGGGCGGGATCGCCGGGCCCGCCACCGCCGGCCCGTTCGGACCCGGCGGACCCGGCGCCCGCATCGGGGGGTGCGGACGGTTCGGCGGGCACCGCCATGCCGGTGGCCAGCAGATGGGCGATGATCTCCATGGTGGCGTCGACGGGCAGCGGCACGGCGGCGGCCACCTCGGAGCCGGTGACCGGCCGGCCGAGCATGCCGATCACCCAGGCCGCCTCCGGCCGGTGCACCACCACCCGGTGCAGCGAGTTCGGCGACTCCAGCACGAACCCCTGGCCCTCACTGCGCAGAAACGCGAACTGGGAGAGGCGGATCGGATGGCTCGCCCCGACCGCCAGGGGGCCGAAGCGCGCCGACGGGGAGATCGGGACCACGGAGAGCAGCAGATGGTCGGGGCTGTCCAGGCTCAGTGACCGCACCACCAGGTGCTGGAGCCGCTGAAGGACCATCAGGATCTCGGCGAGCGAGCCCGCGATGGGCCGCCCCGGCGTCTCCGGGCCGTCCTCACCGGACGGGGGGACGGTGTCCGCGACGACATTCGCCAGCGAGATGGGCCCGAGGCTCATCCGGCGCAGCGCCTCGCGGACCGACGGCCGCGCGTGGCGCAGCCGTACCTCTCCCCACCGTCCGGAGAGCACGACGGAGCCGCTCGCGCAGCCCGTCTCCACCAGTACGTCTTCTCTGAGCGCCCACAGCGAGAGGCTGCGCCGTCCGCGGCGTACGGTCGGAAGGGCGTCGTACGACCTCTCCACTGGCATGGGAACTCCTGAACGGGACACGGGAAGTACCCGTGGGTGGCGGCCCACGGGGACTCAGACGAACAGGGGGATGGGGTTGAGAGCGTCGTACGGGGTGGGCGCGGCCAGCCGGCCCAGGCGCACCGGTACGTCGAAGAGCCGCCCGGGTCCGTAGCGGGCCCAGAAGTGGCGCAGACCGGGGACGACCACCTTCACCACCGGGATGTCCAGATCGGGCCTGGTCTGGTCGAGGACGAGCAGTTCCATGCCGCGCTCGCGCAGCAGCGCGACGGCCGCCTCGGTGTCCTCGCGCAGATCGGCGCGGTACCGGTAGCCGAAGTCCGCGGGTCCGGCGGCCCGCAGGGTGGGATCGGGCAGCAGATAGGGCTGGTTCCGCACGGTCGCGCCCCACCACCAGCCGAGCGGTTCGGGGGCTCCTGAGCCGTAGCCGGTGCCGTCGGCGCGGGCGTCGACGACGGCGGGCAGGAGCTGGTTCATCTCGGTGAGGGCCCGGCGCATCGCGACGACGGGGTCGAAGTGGGCGCCGAAGCCGAACATGATGTCCTCGGAGGGTTTGTCGGTGCGCCGGGAGAGCGCGGCGAAGACCGGGACCCCGAGGTCGGAGGTGAGGTCCAGGGCCCACACCTCGCGGTGCAGGTCCCGGTAGACACCGATCAGCTCCTCGGTCCAGCCGTCGCCGAAGCCGCCGCCCGCGCCGTCGAGCCGTGCGGCGGGCTGGCGGGTGCGGTTGTACCACCACAGGGCCACCGCGTCCCGCTCGACCAGTTCGAAGAAGCCCTGGAGGATCGCGTCCTCCAGACTGCTGCCGGCGGCGTTGCCGTTGGAGTCGGCGCGCAGGGAGCGGCGCCCGGCGACCGGTGGGACCGTCTCGTCCGGCGGCCCGGCGAAGTACAGCATTCCGGTGGGCAGCAGCCGGCCGCGCTGTTCGGTGAGCGACCAGACGGGGGTCCAGTCCACCGGGGCGCGGTCGTCGAAGGGCTCGGGCACGTACTGGCAGGAGCTGTGCAGCGCGTTCCACCGGTCGCGCTCGCGGAACTGCCGGGGGGCGAAGAGCTGGCAGGCGTCCGGGGAGAGGGCCGTGTCGCCGAGGCCGCGCAGACTGTCCCGTACCCGTGGTTCGTCGCCCTGGAGGGTGCCGCTGTACCGCTCCAGGGCTTCGCACAGGGCGCTCGTCTCGGCCTCCAGCGGGGTGGTGCCCTTGCCTCCGCTGACCTGGCGGAGCCCGGCGCGCAACTGGGCGAGGTCGTTGCCGCCGACGGCGGGGTTGCGGCCGGCGAGCCAGCAGTGGAGGGCGGCGGGGGCCCGGGGGTCGCGGCGGATGGCGTCGACGACCCCGGTGACCGGGCCGACCAGGTGGCGGTAGCGGTCGTGGACCTCCTGCACGGTGCGGGAGCGGTGGCCGCCGCCGGAGTGGGGCGCCTTCGGCCGGGAGACGAGGACCACCGGGCGCCGGGTCCGTTCGGCGACCAGGCCGGGGTCGCCGCAGTCGGGGCACTGGGGGCGGCGGCGCAGTTCGTGGTGGCGGGCGGTCAGGGAGAGGGTCTCCAGGGTGAGTACGCGGGACTGGCCCGGGTAGCGGTAGCCCGCCAGCCACTTCGCGGCCTCCAGGACGGTCAGTTCGGCGGCGGCGCTGCTGGAGGCGGGGACGCGGGCGGCGGGGCGGGGCACCGGCCCCGTCAGTCCGAGCGCGCGCCGGACGGGGGCCTCGGTGAGCCGGTGGCCGCGCAGCCGGTGGGCCAGGCAGGACCAGCAGGCGCCGGACGCGGGGGTGAAGACGGGGCCGATCCAGGTGGTGGAGCCGCCGGGTCGCGCCAGCAGCCAGGGGCGGCCGGTGACCTGGTGCAGGGCGTCGAGTTCGCGCAGGTCGGGGTTGAGGTAGTCGTCGCAGACGACGATGGACAGATGCGCGGAGCCCGCCGCTCCGGCGGCCCTGCCGGTGGTCCGGGCGGTCGCCGCGAGGCCGGCGGCGGCGCAGGCCTCCAGTACGCGGTCGGGGGCGGCGGAGCCGGCCGTCAGCACCTGGACGCGGGCGGCGGCGAGCCGCTGGAGGGTGTCGGTGCCGTCGAGCCCGGCCAGTTCCCAGTAGGCGCGCGCGGGGCCCCGCACCGCGTCGGCCGCCGTGTCCTGGCCGGTTGCCGCGTACCCCACGAGCCCGGCCTGGGCGAGCCGTCCGATGAGCCGCCCGGCCTGTTCGGCGGGGATGGTGCGGGCCGCCTCCCGCAGGACGGACGCCAGGTCGCGGGTGCCGTCGAGCAGGGGTACGAGGGCCTCTATCCGGTCGCCCTGGAGCGCGGTGACTCCCCGGTCGGAGAGCAGATAGGCGGCGTCACCGGCGACGACCTCGGCTCGCAGATGGCTGCGGAACCCCACGCGCCGCCCGCGCGCGGTCTCCGCCGGGCGCACGGAACGCTCTCCGTGGAGGGCCGTCATCGCCGGACGGCCCGGTTCTCGGCGGCGGTCTGCGCGGCGCTCACTTCCCAGGTCAGGCAGGCGCCCGCATGGGCGGTCGTCGGCCGGGTCAGCTCCTCGATGGACAGCTCGCACACGGGGGATTCCGGCAGGGCGGGGGCCGGCTCGCCCACGTCCAGGGTGACCCCGAACTCGTCGAGCACGGCCCGGGCGTCGGCCCGGTAGCGGGCGGCGAGCGCCGGCTCCAGCCAGGTGCGGGCGATCAGTTCGACGAGCCACTCCCGGTCGTGCGGCAGGCTCGGTCCGGCGGTGGTGGTGCCGGGTGCGCCGGCCGCTTCGGCCACGATCGGATTCTCGGGGGCGACAAGGATGGTCTCGTTCACGTTGTCCTCCGCATGCGCTCTGGGGTGGGACGGGAGCAACGGTTCAGGTGCCGGGGGAAGAAATTCTGCGGGCGCGGCGGGGCCCGGGGACAGTGTTCGCTTCATGCCTCCCGCATGAGTTCCTCATGGGCCGCACCGTCGTGGATTCATGTGCGGCCGGTGATCGGGTCACTGGGGCGGGGGCGTCCCGGCTGCCATCGTGGAACTCCCCGGAGAGGAAGCCGGGCGGCTGTGGCTGGAGGGAGAACCAGATGGAGATCCGGGTCCTGGGACCGCTCGTCGCTCAGCTCGGGCGCACGTCGGTGGTGCCGAGCGCGGCCAAGCCCCGCCAGGTGCTCGCGCTGCTGGCGCTGCACCCGGGCAGGGTGGTGACCGTCTCCGCCCTGCTGGACGAGTTGTGGGGGGACGCTCCGCCGCGCACGGCGCCCGCGACGCTGCAGACCTATGTCCGGCAGTTGCGCCGGATGCTGGGGGAGGCGATGGACCCGGCCGGGGTCCGCGGCCCCAAGGACATTCTCTGCACCCGGTACGGCGGTTACGCGCTGGATGTGGCGGCGGCCGTGGACGCGACGGAGTTCCACCGGCTGTGCGGGGCCGGGCAGACGGCGCTGCGGGAGGGCTCGGCGCTGGAGGCGGCGGGGCTGCTGCACCGGGCGCTGGCGCTGTGGCGGGGGCCCGCGCTGGCGGATGTGCAGATCGGGCGGGCCCTGGAGGTGGAGGCGCTGCGGCTGGAGGAGACCCGGCTGAGCGCGCTCGACGGCCGGATCGAGGCGGATCTGCGGCTGGGGCGGCACGCGGCGCTGCTCGGTGAGCTGACGGCGCTGGCCGCCCAGCACCCGTTGCACGAGACCGTGCACGCGCAGTTGATGCTGGCGCTGTACCGGTGCGGCCGGCCCTCGCACGCGCTCAGCGCCTATCAGCGGCTGCGCCGGTCGCTCATCCGCGAGCTGGCGCTGGAGCCCTCGTCCCGGCTCCAGCGGCTCCAGCAGTCCATCCTGGGCGCCGATCCGGGGCTGGAGCCACCGGAGCAGACCTCCCCGTCGGCGGCCACCGCGCGCGGGACGGGGCGGCTGCTCGGCGCGTCGGCCTGAGGGGTTTCCCCCGGATCGGGCCGGATCGGTGAGCGGGGTCCGGTGCCGGGGCGCGCGGGACGGAGGACGGGGACCGCGCGGAGCACCGGCGACGGACGGCAGCGCGGCGGGGCGCGGCACCGGGGCGCGCGAGCCCGGCGAGATCCGAAAGAGACGACCCAGGCGGCTCTTAAGCGGTGCTGCCGACTCTGGGGGCGTGCCGGCCGATTGCCCCCGGTGCCGGGTTCCGCCGCCGGAGGGCCGGTTCCCCGGCCCGGGCGCGGCGGCACGACCACCGGGCGGGCCCGGCGTGCCTCGGCCGCACGGGCCCCTCCCCCCGGTGGACATCGGGTACCGAGAGGAGAGCCGGGGAGAATGACGCGATATCTGAGGCGCGGTGGCCGGGCCGGAGAAGGACGGCTCCGGGTGTTCTGCTTCCCCTACGCGGGCGGAGGGGCGTCCTCGTACGCCGGCTGGGAGCGTCGGCTCGGTGTCCCGGTGGAGGTGCTGCCGGTGCAGCTCCCGGGCCGGGAGGGGCGGATGGCCGAGCCGCGCTTCACCGATCTGCCGTCCCTGGTGGCGGATCTGGACGAGGAGATCGGGCGGGAACTCGACGCGCCGCATGTGCTGTTCGGACACAGCATGGGGGCGCTGATCGCCTTCGCCCTCACCCAGCGGAGGCGGGCCCGGGGCGCCGTGCTGCCGCTCGCCCTGCTGCTGAGCGCGCACCGGGCGCCGCATCTGCCGTCCCCGTCGATCACCGGGAGCGCGCTGCCGGACGACCGTGAGCTGGTGCGGGGGCTCTCGGCGCTGGGCGGGCTGCCCCGGGTGCTGCTGGACCGCCCCGAGTGGCTGGCGGCGCTGCTGCCGGTGGTGCGGGGGGATCTGCTGCTCTGCGCGGGCTCGGGCGGGGTCGACCGGACGCCGGTGCCGGTGCCGGTGCACACCTTCGCCGGGGTGGACGACCGGCTGGTGACGGTCCCGGAGATACGGGCGTGGGGCGCCTACTCCACCCGGGAGAGCGAGACGGTGGTACTGCCCGGGGGCCACTTCTTCATCCGGGACCAGGAGGCCGTCTTCCTGGACCGGCTCTCGGCGGTGCTGCGGCGGTACGCGGCGCTGCCGGACCGCGCCCCGATGGATCTGGTGGGCGCGCCGGACTGACCCCGGCGGCACACACGCGACACGGGCCGCCCCTCCCCCGTCCGGGGAGGGGCGGCTCACCCTTGGCGGTGGTCCGAGGCGCGGAGCGCCGGGTCCCGCGCGGGGGCGGGCGGGGAAATGCGGGACGGGCGGCCCGGCAGCAGGAGGGCGGCGAGCACCGCGCCCGCCGCGACGGCGGCGGCGCCCAGCGTCAGGGCGGTCGCGGCGGCGTGGCCGAAGCCCGCGCGGGCGGTCGCCGCGAGGGCCTCCCCCGCGGCGCCGCCGGTGCGTTCGGCCAGCCCCAGGGCGCCGTCCAGGGTGCTCCCGGCCGCGTCGGGCAGGTTCGCGGCGGCGGCCTCGCGCGCGTAGCCGTGCGCGAGGAGGCTGCCGACGACGGCGACCCCCAGCGCGTTGCCCAGCTCCTGCATGGTCATGTCGAGGGAGCCGGTGGCGCCGGAGCGCTCCGGCGGCACCAGGGACATCACCACGTCGGTGGTGGGACCCATGGCCAGGCCGAAGCCGGTGCCCGCCAGGACCAGTCCGGCGAGGACCGGCGGGTAGCCGCCGCCGGCCTGGGCGACGACGAGAATCCCCGCCGCCCCGAGGCCGAGCCCGGTGGCGACACTGCCGCCCGGGCCCACCCTGCGGACCAGCGCGGTGCACAGCACCGTCCCCAGCAGCACGGCGAACGCGACCGGCATCACGGCGAGCCCGGCGCGCAGGGGCGCGTACCCGAGGGCGGACTGGAGCCGCTGGGTGAGGACGAAGAGGGTGCCGGCCAGGCCGAACATCAGCAGCAGGACGCTGACGCTCGCGCCGATGAAGGGCGCCCTGCGCAGCAGGGCGAAGTCGACGACGGGGCTGGGGTGGACACGCTCCCAGCGCACGAAGGCGGCGCCCGCGACGGCCGCCACGGAGAACCCGGTGAGTGGCCCGGCGGAGGTCCAGCCGTGCCCGGAGACCTGGATCGTGGCGTGGACGAGACCCACCATGGCGGCGGTGCCCAGCAGCGCGCCCACCGGGTCGGGACGGCGCGGCACCCGCGCGGCCGACTCGGGGAGCAGCAGCGCCCCGGCGGCCAGCACGACCGCGGCCGGCAGCAGATTGACCGCGAAGATCGACCCCCACCAGAAGTGCCCGACCAGGGTGCCGCCGATGACGGGCCCCGCGGCGACCCCGAGGGCGGAGGCGCCGCTCCACACCCCGATGGCGCGGGCGCGCTCTCCCGGCGGGAAGACATGCACCAGCACGGCGAGGGTGGCGGGCATGATGAACGCGGCCCCGAGCCCCATCAGGGCCCGGGCCACGATCAGTTGCCCGGTGCCGTCGGCGGCCATGCCGACGAGGGAGCCCGCGCCGAAGACGGCCGTCCCGGCGAGGGTGGCGCGGCGGTGGCCGTACCGGTCGGCGAGGGTCCCGGCGGTGAGGAGGGTGCCGGCGAGGGCGAGGGCGTAGCTGTCGACGATGAACTGAATCTCGCCGATTCCGGCGTCGAGGTCGCGCATCATCGCGGGGATGGCGACGTTGAGGAGGCCGTTGTTGAGGATGATGGAGAAGAGGGCGAGGGAGAGGGTGGTGAGTATCCACCACCGCCGGGGGTCCGTACCGGTCGTGCCCATCAGTGACCTTTCCTTCCGCACGGGGGTCGCCCCGCCGGGGGCGCGCGGCTTCGGGGACCGGCCCCCGACCGGGGCCCGCGGCATGCGAGCACCTGTGGCACAGGGTCCGTCCTCAAACTCCCCCAGAGCTGCCTCCGGGAGGCGCCCCAGACAGGCTGGGTGGTTCAGCCCCACCGGCGATTGAGGCGCACCCACCCAGCCCCGCCGGCGATTGAGGCGCGGGGGTTCGGGGGCCGGCCCCCGACCGAGGCCCGCACCATGCGGGGTCCTGTCACACAGGGTCCGTCCTCAAACCCCCCAGAGCTGCCTCCGGGAGGAACCCCCAGACGGGCTGGGAATGCTCGGGTCACCCGTGGCGCGGGGTCCGTCCTCAAACGCCGGACGGGCTGATCTTCCCGGCCCCTCCGGCGACTGAGCCGCACCCCCCAGCCCCTCCGGCGACCTGAGCAAACCCAGCCCCGCCGGCGATTGAGGCGCGGGGGTTCGGGGGCCGGCCCCCGACCGTGGCCCGCAGGATGCGGGGTCCTGTGGCACAGGGTCCGTCCTCAAACGCCGGACGGGCTGAAACTGCTCGGGCTGCCCGTGGCGCGGGAGCGCACAAGGGGAGCGGTCACCACGCCAGTTGGGCGATCTCCTCCGCCACCACCGCACACGCATCCACCGCCGGATCGATCAGCGGAAAATGCCCCACCCCCTCCAGCAACGTCAGCCCCACCGTCTCCCCCGCCCTCCCCGCCGCCTCCACGAACGACTCCGCCAGCGCGTACGGCACCGTGATGTCCGCCTTCCCCTGGACCAGGGTCGTCGCGATCCCGGTCGGCAGCAGCGCCGCCGGGTCGCTGTGCACCCGGCGCTCCTCGAACCCCGTCCCGGTGGCGGCGACCCCGAGGAACTGCCGCACCGCGCCCCCGCACACCTCCAGCTCCACCGCCCGCGCCAGATCCGCGATCGGCGCGAGCGCGACCACCCCGCGCAACGGGGGCGGCGCCGGCAGCCGCCACGGGGACCCCGGGGGCAGCACATGGCGGGCCGCGGCCCACAGCGCGAGATGCCCGCCCGCCGAGTGCCCCGTCAGCACCGTCCGCCGGAGATCCGCCTCCGGCAGCGCCTTGGGGACCAGATCGGGCAGCGCGTCCAGCGCGGCGGCCACATCGTCGAAGGTCTCCGGCCACCGCCCCGCGACCGGCGCCGCCCCGCCCTGCTGGGGGAGGTCCCGGCCGCGCCGGTACTCCACATTGGCGACCGCGAACCCCCGCCGCGCCAGAAACCCGGCGAACGGGGTGATGTGCGCGCGGTCGTACCGGCTCCGCCACGCCCCGCCGTGCAGGACGACGACGAGCGGGGCGCTCCCCGGGCTGCCGTGGGGCGTGTAGAAGTCGACGACCTGATCGGGGTGGTCACCGTACGGAGCGGACGCATCGGGAGCCACGGCCGGATGCGAGAAAGCCGATTCGGCCTCGGCGGAGTCACGGGCGACGGGGTCCGGCATGCGATTCCAACCTTCCCGGGGAGACGCGGAATTGGCCTCGTCGTGAGGAGGTGCCGCGGAAATGATCTGACCAGCGGGGACGGTATCAGTACCCCCGCCGGCCAGGTCGGGTGTCCGTCAAGCCCGCGGCACTTCCGCGAGCACCTCGGCGATCGCCACCGCCGCCGCGCGCGTGTCGGCGAATCCCGTGTACAGCGGCGCGAAGCCGAATCGCAGCACGTCGGGCCTGCGCACATCACCCACCACACCGCGTTCGATCAGCCGTTCCATCACGGCGGGGGCCTCCGCGCACCGCAGGGCGATCTGGCTCCCCCGGGCCGCGTGCGGGCCCGGAGTCAGTGAACTCACCCTGGAATCGGGGTGGTTGACCCCACCGTCGACATACTCCTCCAGGCACTCCAGGAAGAAGTCGGTGAGCGCCAGACTCTTCGCCCGTACGGAGTCCATACAAACGCCGTTCCAGACGTCGAGCGACGCCTCCAGCGCGAGGAGCGAGAGAATGTCGGGCGTTCCGACCCGCCCCCGGAGGGCTCCCTCGGCCGGGGCGTAGCCGGGGTCCATCGCGAACGGGTCGGCATGCGAATTCCAGCCCGGCAGCGGGGAGTCGAAGGCACCCTGATGGCGTTCGGCGACATAGAGGAAAGCCGGTGAGCCCGGCCCCCCGTTGAGGTACTTGTAGGTGCAGCCGACGGCGAGATCGACACCGTGGGCGTCCAGGCCGACGGGCAGCGCTCCCGCGCTGTGGCAGAGGTCCCAGACGGCGACCGCGCCCGCCGCGTGCGCGGCGGCGGTGAGCCCCGGCAGGTCGTGCAGCCGGCCCGAGCGGAAGTCCACATGGTTGACCAGGACGGCGGCGGTGGCGGGGCCGAGCGCGGACGGCAGCCGGGCCGGCTCGACCCGGACGATCCGGCGGCCCGTCAGCCGGGCGGCGGACTGGGCGACATAGCCGTCGGCGGGGAAGGTGGTCGCGTCCACGACGATGTCGGTACGGTCCTCGTCCGGGCGCAGCCGGACCGCCGCGACCAGCGCCTTGAACACATTGACGCTGGTGGAGTCCGCGACGACGACCTGTCCCGGGGCGGCGCCGAGCAGGGGGGCGATCCGGTCGCCGATCCGCTCGGGCGCGGTCCACCAGCCGGACTCCTCCCAGGAGCGGATGCGCAGCTCGCCCCACTGGCGGGCGACGACATCGGCGACCCGGGCGGGGACATGGGCGGGGAGGGCTCCCAGGGAGTTCCCGTCGAGGTAGACGCCCTCGTCGAGCACGAACAGCTCACGGAGCGGGGCCAGCGGGTCGGCGGCGTCGAGGGCCGCGGCCCGGTGCCGGAGGTCACGGGCGGTCATGGTGTCGTCAGACATGGCTGCGGGCCGTCCAGAGCTCGGGGAAGACATTCTTCCGGGCCCGCTTCTCCAGCCAGGCGACCCCGGCGGAGCCGCCCGTCCCGGTCTTGGAGCCCATGGCCCTGCGGGTCGCCACCAGATGGTCGTTGCGCCAGCGCCACACCAGCTCGCCGACGTCGGTCAGCGCCTCGCCGAGCCGCACCAGCTCGTCGTTCTGGTCCCGGTCCGCGTAGATCCCGGCCCAGACCTGCTCGACGGCCGCGCTCGGCTCGTACCGCTGGGCCGGATCGCGCCCGAGCACCTCCTCCGGCACGGGCAGCCCGCGCCGGGCCAGCAGCCGCAGCACCTCGTCGTACAGGCTCGGCTCCTGGAGCGCCTTCTCCAGTTCGGCGTGGACGCGGGGGGCGCCCCGGTGCGGTACGAGCAGGGAGGCCGACTTGTCCCCGAGCAGGAACTCCAGCCTCCGGTACATCGCCGACTGGAAGCCGGAGCCCTCGCCCAGGGCTCCGCGGTAGGCATTGAACTGTGCGGGGGTGAGCTGTCCGAGCGGCTTCCAGGAGGCGTTCAGCGCCTCCAGTTCGCGCACCGAGCGCCTGAGCGCGTCCATCGCCACCGGGAGGCGGTCCTCGCGCAGGGCGCGCCCCGCGGTCTCCCACTCGTGGACCAGGACGGTGAACCACAGCTCCATCACCTGAGTGGTGACCAGGAAGACCATCTCTCCGGGGTCGTCGGAGAGGGGGTGCTGGAGATGGGTCAGAACATCCGCCTGGACATAGTCCTCGTACGGAGTGGTGCCCGCGAAATCAAGGTTCGGGGCCGCGTCATGTGACATCGCTGTCTCCTCGACGTGTCCGGGTAGCGGTCCGCCCCTTCCTTGTCCGGCGTGGGAGCCCCGGTCCCCACCCGCATCATAGGCCGGGTCCGGGACTCCCTCCATGCCTGGCGGCGGTCAGCCCAGGGTGTCCGCGGCGGTCTGCGAGGAGTCGCGGAGGAAGCCGGCGCAGCGCTCGTACTCCTCCTGCTCGCCGATCGCCTCCGCGGCGCGCGCGAGCGCGTGCAGCGCCCGCAGGAACCCGCGGTTCGGCTCGTGCTCCCACGGGACGGGCCCGTGCCCCTTCCACCCGCTGCGGCGCAGCGAGTCCAGCCCGCGGTGGTAGCCGGTGCGGGCGTACGCGTACGACTCGACGACGCTGCCCCGCTCCCAGGCGTCATCGGCGAGCCGCGCCCAGGCGAGGGAGGAGGTGGGGTACTTGGCGGCGACGTCGGCGGGGGAGGTGCCGGAGGCGAGGAGGTCGCGGGGGGCGGGGTCGTCGGGGAGGTGAGTGGGGGGCGGTCCGCCCAGGAGGTTCTCGTGAATACCCATCCCCCCAGTCTCCCAGCTCCCCGCCCCCGGCTTCCCCCCAGAGCCGCCTCTGCCCCCAGCCCCCTCCGGCCGCACCCCACCCCTCCGGCGTTCGAGCAACCCCACCCCACCCCCGCCGGACACCTGGGCAACCCAAGCCCACCCCCGCCGGACACCTGGGCAACCCCACCCCGCCCCCGCCGGACACCTGGGCAACCCCACCCCGCCCCCGCCGGAGACCTGGGCAACCCCACCCCGCCCCCGCCGGAGACCTGGGCAACCCAAGCCCCTCCGGCGCTTGAGCAGCACCACCCCGGCCCCTCCGGCGCTTGAGCAGCACCACCCCGAGCCCCGCCCGAGACCTGAGCAACCCCAGCCCCTCCGACGACTGAGCAGCACCACCCAAGCCCCTCCGGCGATTGAGGAGCGGGGGTTCGGGGGCAGGCCCCCGACCGTGGCCCGCAGCATGCGGGTCGCCTGTCGCACAGGGTCCGTCCTCAAGCGCCGGACAGGCTGAGTTGCGCCCCTGGCGCGGGGGTCGTTCTCAGTCGGCGGACGGGTCGGGGGCGCTCGGGGTGCCCGTGGGGCCGGTCCGGCGGGAACCCGGCTCCAAGGGGGGAGCCCCCACACCACACGACATGCGGCACTCCGGCCGCACCCCCACCCCCCGCGGCCTCCTCACCCCCACGAACGCCACCCCCGCCCCCACCACCAGCACCCCCGCGCACATCGGCATCGCCCGCCTGAAGCTCTCCCCGAACTCCGCCGCCGACCGGTACGCCTCCGGCCCCATCCCCGCCAGCAGCGGCAGCGCCGCCACCGCCAGCAGCCCCGCCGCCCGGGCCGCCGCGTTGTTCACCCCGCTCGCGATCCCCGCCCTGGCGGTCTCCACGGACGCCAGCACCGTCGCCGTCAGCGGCGCCACCAGCGTCACCATCCCCAGCCCCATCACCAGCAGCGCCGGCAGCACATCCGCCACGTACGACGGCCGCTCCCCCACCCGCAGCATCAGCAGCATCCCCGCCGCGCACAGCAGCGGCCCCACCGTCAGCGGAAGCCTCGGCCCGGTCCTCTCCGCCAGCGCCCCGGACCGGGCGGAGAAGAGCAGCATCAGCACCGTCGTCGGCAGCATCGCCACCCCCGCCTGGAGCGGCGAGTACCCGGACACCACCTGGAGCTGGAGCGCCACCAGGAAGAAGAACCCGCCGAAGGCGGCGTACACACAGAGCGTCACCAGGTTCACCGCGGTGAACAGCCGCGACCGGAAGATCGACAGCGGCAGCATCGGCTCCGGCCGCCGCCGCTCCACCCGTACGAACACGGCCCCGACCACGACCCCGGCGGCCCCCGCCCACCACACGTGGGCGATCAGCGCGTAGGTGACCAGGGTGAGCGCCGCCGCCCCGAGCGCCGCGCCGAGGACGTCGAACCGGTGGTGGTGCGCCTTCGGATCACGCGACTCCGGTACGTGCCGCAGCGCGATCGGCACACAGAGCGCGGCCAGCGGCACATTGATCAGGAACACCCAGCGCCAGCCGGGCCCGTCCACCAGCCATCCGCCGACGAACGGCCCGATCGCCGCCCCGACCCCGCCGAACCCGGACCAGAGGCCGACCGCGCGGGACCGGTCGTCGGGGTGGAAGCTCGCCTGGATGAGAGCGAGGGAGCCGGGGGTGAGCAGGGCGCCGCCGACGCCCTGGAAGGCGCGCGCCAGCACCAGCAGCTCCCCGGTGGGGGCCAGTCCGCAGAGCAGCGATCCGACGGCGAACCAGACGGTGCCGATGACGAAGACCCGCCGCCGCCCGTACCGGTCCCCGAGCGCCCCGCCCAGCAGGATCAGCCCGGCCAGGGCGAGCGTGTAGGCGTTGACGATCCACTGGAGGACCGCGAGATCCGCGTCGAGGTCCTCGCCGATGCGCGGCAGGGCGACATTGACGACGGTGGAGTCCAGCAGCGCCATGCTGGACCCGAGGACGGTGGTGAGGACCACCCAGCGGCCGGTGGCCGTGGACAGCCTGATCTCCCCCGGAAGCGGACGGTCATCCATACCGGGATCATCGCAGCGCGGCCCGCGCCCCACGACCGGGGCGCGGCCAACGGCCCCGGGCCCGGACCCGGAGAAGGCCCGGCGCCCCCGAGGGGCACCGGGCCTCACCAGCGGCGATCGTTACTTCAGCTTCGTACCGGCGGAGCGGAGCGCGCCACACGCCTCGCTGACCCGGGTGGCCATCCCGGCCTCCGCGAGCTTGCCCCAGGTGCGCGGGTCGTAGGTCTTCTTGTTGCCGACCTCGCCGTCGACCTTCAGCACACCGTCGTAGTTGGTGAACATGTGCGCGGCGACGGGGCGCGTGAAGGCGTACTGCGTGTCCGTGTCCAGGTTCATCTTCACGACGCCGTTCTCCAGCGCGGTGGCGATCTCCTCGGCGGTGGAGCCCGAGCCGCCGTGGAAGACGAAGTCGAACGGGTCGGCCTTGCCGTACCGCTCGCTCACACCCTGCTGGAGGTCCTTCAGCAGCTCCGGGCGGAGGACGACATTGCCCGGCTTGTAGACGCCGTGGACATTGCCGAAGGAGGCGGCCAGCAGATAGCGGCCCTTCTCGCCCAGGCCGAGGGCCTCGGCGGTGCGCAGCGCGTCGTCGACGGTGGTGTACAGCTCGTCGTTGATCTCGTGCGTGACACCGTCCTCCTCGCCGCCGGTCGGGGTGATCTCGACCTCCAGGATGATCCGGGCGGCGGCGGCCTGCGCCAGCAGCTCCTGGCCGATGGCCAGGTTGTCGGCGAGGGTCTCGGCCGAGCCATCCCACATGTGGGACTGGAAGAGCGGGTTCTCGCCCCGGGCGACACGCTCGGCGGAGACCGCGATCAGCGGGCGGACATAGCTGTCGAGCTTGTCCTTGGGGCAGTGGTCGGTGTGCAGCGCGACGGTGATGTCGTACTTGGCGGCGACGATGTGCGCGAACTCGGCGAGGGCGACCGCGCCGGTGACCATGTCCTTGTTGTGCTGGCCGCCCAGGAACTCGGCACCACCGGTGGAAATCTGGATGATGCCGTCGCTCTCGGCCTCCGCGAAGCCGCGCAGGGCGGCGTGGAGCGTCTGGGAGGAGGTCACGTTGATGGCCGGGTAGGCGAACTTGCCTGCCTTCGCCCGGTCGAGCATCTCGTTGTAGACCTCGGGGGTTGCGATGGGCATCTGTCCGCTCCTTGTGATGTGCGGGTTTGCGATATGAGCTGGCCCTGACCTTGGGGCGACGTCATCGTCGGGCCCTATCTTTCCAGACGCGCGCCCAGGCCGGACCGGGCCCGGTCGCCGGCCATCCGTCAGGGACGCGCCGCCGCCCTCCGCCCCCTCGGCCCGGGGGTTCCCAAAAGCCGAGGATTCGGACATCACCGCAGGTCAGGGCCGTGCCGGTGGGGCCTTGCGACGGGGCGGGGTCAGTCGAGACCGAGTTCGGCGAGCGAGTACGCGTACAGATACGGCACCCCGGCCGTCTCGCTGATCTTCTCGCCCGCGCCGGTCGCCCGGTCCACGATCGTGGCGACCGCGACGACCTCGCCGCCGGCCTCGCGGACGGCCTCGACGGCGGTCAGCGGGGAGCCGCCGGTGGTGGAGGTGTCCTCCACCACCAGGCAGCGCCGGCCCGCGATGTCGGGGCCCTCGACGCGGCGCTGCATGCCGTGGGCCTTGGCGCTCTTCCGTACGACGAAGGCGTCGACCCGCTCGCCGCGCGCGGCCCGCGCGTGCAGGACCGAGGTGGCCACCGGGTCGGCGCCGAGGGTCAGCCCGCCGACGCAGTCGTAGTCGAGACCGGCGGTCAGCTCGGCCATGACCTGCCCGACCAGCGGGGCGGCACCGCCGTCGAGGGTGATCCGGCGGAGGTCGACGTAGTAGTCGGCCTCCAGACCCGAGGAGAGGGTCACCCTGCCGTGGACCACGGCCTTGTCCTTGATCTGCCGGAGCAGCTCAGCGCGTACATCACTCATGCCCCCGAGCTTAGGCCGCCTCCCGCCGGCCGGCCGACGCGAGGTCGGGCGGGGGCTCAGAGGCGGCGCCAGCGCCAGGTGGTGGAGGTCTCCAGCGGGTCGATGGGGGTCACCAGGCGCGGCTGGGTGTTGAGGCCGTTCGGCGGGCCGGACTGGGGCTCCACACAGATCGCCTCGGGCTGCTCGTCGTAGATCACCACCCACTCGGCGCCGCTGGTGACGGTCAGCTCGAAATGCCCGGGCCAGGTGAGGGTGACCGCGACCCCGTCGGGCATGCCGAAGCAGTCGTCCCAGGGGCCGGGGCGCGGGGCGATCCGCCGGCCGGTCGGCAGATGGTCGGCGCCGCGCTCCTCCTGCCACTGCGGCTCGAAGGCGATGGCGGCCTCCCCGCCGCCGAGGTCGCGCCGGAACCAGGGGTGCCAGCCGGCCTGGGCGGGGAAGGACTCGTCGTAGGTCTCGATGCCCAGGGTGAGGGTGAGCGCGTCCTCGGTCAGCTCGAACATCTGGGTGACGCGTCCGGTGTACGGCCAGGGGCCGGCCAGCTCGCAGGTGAGGACGGCCTCCGCCGGGCCCGTGCGGGCGGTGCGCCAGACGGTGTCGCGCACGGTGCCGTGGATCGCGTGCGGCGCCGCGTTCAGCGGCAGTTGATGCACCTCGGCGCCGTTGCGGAACCGCCCGTTCTCGGTCCGGCCGGCCCATGGGGCCATGGGGAAGCAGCCGTACCGCTCGCCCTGGCGGAGCAGTTCGGTGCCGCCGACGGACAGACTCTCGATACGGCCGCCGCGGTGCGGGTTCACGGTCAACTCGGCGTCCCCGGCGGACAGCCTGACGGTCTTCTCGCTGCTGGTCACAGCACGACAGTACCCGCGCCGGAGGTCATCGCCGGCGGCGCAGCGCCCGGCCGACGACGACGGCGGAGGCGAGCGCGAGGGCCGCGGCGGGCGCGATCCAGCGCAGCGGCAGCCGCGCGGAGTCGCCGTCGGGGGCGGGGACCGGGGCGTAACGGCCGCGCGGCGGGGCGTGGTCGACCTCCTCGGCGCTCCGTCCGATCATGGTGCGGCGGGCGTGGGCGGCCTCGGCGGGCAGCTCGTCGGGGATGCCGGTCAGCTCCTCCAGGTCCTCCAGCCCTTCGAGCCCCTCCAGTCCTTCGAGGCCCTCGATCCCCTCCAGGCCCTCCAGGCCCTCCGGGTCCGCGGAGCCGTCGTCCGCCCCGGCGTCCACCCCGTCCGCGTCCGCTTCCGCTTCCCCGTCGATGTCGATGCCCCGGTCCGCACCGGCTCCGGGCACGGGCGGCGGCACGGAGGTGTCGACCCCGGAGCCCGTATCCGTATCCGTATCCGTATCCGTGTCGGTGTCCGTGCCCGCGTCGGTGTCCGTGCCCGCGTCGTCGGCCACGGTGTCGGAAGCGGTGCCGGAAGCGGTGCCGGGCGCGGCGGGGCGCGGCGCCACGGCCTCCTTCGCCAGCCGCTCCCCGAACCGGTCGAGCAGCCGGCGGGCCGCCTGCTCCCGGGACTCGTCGGCCAGCTCCCCGAGACGCCCGTCGGCCCGGGCGGTGGCGGTGAAGCTCAGCTTCGTGCCGCCGTCGGCGGACAGCGGACGGACCGTCAGCGCCACCTTCACGGAGCCGGAACCGCGCGCCTCGGTGCCCTCGCCCTCGGCGGTGAAGACCTCCCCGCCGTCCTGTTCCGTGAGGCGCACCGCGCCCCGGTAGGTGATCGAGTGACCGCCGGCCCTGATCTTGAGCCGGCCCGAGAGCGGGCCCGCGCTGCCGTCGGCGTCCCGCTGCAATCCGTGGACGCAGCGGGCGACCCGCGCGGGGTCCCGCAGGACCTGACGTACCGACTCGGCCGGCACCGGAACGAACACCTCATGCTCCATGGGAGTCGAGCGTACCCAGCGCACCGCCGCACGTCTGCCTTTCCGGCCGCGCAGCGCGGCTCCCGCCGTGCCGGTCAGTCGGGGTGGCGGGGGTGGACCAGCGTCGAGGGGAGGAGCCCCGGCACACGGGTGCGCTCCGTGTACCAGGCGTCGGCGGCGAGGCCGGACGGGGTCAGCGACCGCAGGGGCGGGGCGGCCGGGTCCAGGCCCAGCGGCGGCGGCCGGCCGAGGGCGGCGAGCAGAAAGCCCCAGGTGCGGGGGGTGGCGCCGGGGTCGTCCGCACGGCCGGGGCCGGAGAGCCGGCCGGTGGCGCGGTAGGGGCTGGTGGTGAAGCCGGCGGCGCGCAGGGTCGCGTCCACCGTCCAGTACGTGCGCGGCCGGGTCTCGGGCGGTCCGGCGTGCACCACCAGGCGTCCGCCGTCGGCGAGGGCGGCGGTGAGCAGCCCGTAGAACTCCCGCGAGTAGAACTTCGCGCTCCGGGTGATCCCGGGGTCGGGCAGATTCACGATCACCACGTCCCAGCGCCCGCGCGGCTCGCGCAGCCAGCCGAAGGCGTCCCCGGTCACCACGCGTATCCGGTGGTCGCGGTAGGCGCGGCCGTTGAGACCGGAGAGCGCCGGGTCGGTGCGGGCGAGTTCGACCACGCCCGGGTCCGCCTCCAGGACGGTCACCGAGGCGGCGGCGGGGTAGCGGAGCACCTCCCGCGCGGCGAGGCCGTCGCCGCCGCCGAGGATCAGCACCCGGCGGTGCGGGCCGAGCATCGCGGGGTGGACGAGGGCCTCGTGGTAGCGGCGCTCGTCCCGTTCGCCCGCCCAGAGCCGCCCGTCGAGGAAGAGATCGACCGGGCCCTCTCGGCCCCCGGTGATGACGACCTCCTGCATCCCGGTCTGGACGGCGACCCGCACCCGGTCGCCGTAGACCGCGCGGCGGGCGGCCCGTTCGAAGTCGTCGACGAGGACGGCCGCGGTGCCGAGGACGGCGAGGACGGCGAGATTGGCGAGGAGCAGCCAGGCGCGGGAGCGCGGGGTGAGGTCGCGGCGGAAGAGCCAGAGCACCAGCAGGCCGCCCGCCACGGAGTTGACCGCACCGGTCAGCAGTCCGCTGGTGAGCTGGCCGAGCCAGGGCAGCAGCAGAAAGGGGAAGGCGAGCCCGCCGACGAGCGCGCCCACGTAGTCGGCGGCGAAGAGATCGGCGACGGTGCCCTCGACATCGCGCCGGGAGACCCGCTGGATCAGGGACATCAGCAGGGGCAGCTCCGCGCCGATGAGCACACCGATGGTGAGCGAGAAGGCGACGAGGACGGCCCGGGACTCGCCGAGCCAGGCGAAGGAGGCGTACAGCGCCATCGCCGAGCAGCCGCCGATCAGCGCGAGCGCCAGCTCCAGCAGCCCGAAGCCGACGACGGCCCGGCAGCGCAGCCGTTTGGCCAGGAGCGAGCCGACGCCCATGGCGAAGACCATGACGGAGAGCACCACGGAGGCCTGGGTGACCGAGTCGCCGATGAGATACGAGGCGAGGGCGACCAGCTCCAGCTCGTACACCAGTCCGCACGCGGCACAGACGAAGACGACCAGCAGGACGAGATGCCGGCCCGCCGCGGGGCGCACCGGCAGGCTCACCGCGCTCTGGGGCGGTGCGAGCTGCTGCGTCCGGTCGATCATGCAGTAACGCTACGTCACGATGCGCACGCCACCTGTCACCCACACGTGTGCACCTGTCCTCACGGCGCGGGGCCGGGAGTGCGCCCGCACGCGCGCGGTACCGGGGGCGGAGGAGGGAGGTGCGCCCGCGCGCACGCCGCCGGGGTTCGCGACGCGGATGTGCGGGCGGGTGCGCGCGCACCCGTCCGGCGCCGGGGCGGGCCGCACGCCACCGCCCCGCCCCGGCGCCGCCCGCCGGGGTCCTCCACTGGGGCCCTCCACTGGGACCCCCCGGGCTCGCGCGCCCCGGCGGGCACGGGAGGCACCCCCATCGCGGTGGCTCGGCCCTCCGCCTCGCGGCGCACGGCACCGGACCCGGCTCACCGATCCGGTCTGACCCGGCCCGGCCCGGCCCGGCCCGGCCCGGTCCGGCCCGGTCCGGTCCGGTCCGGTCCGGTCCGGAAGAGACTTCCTAGATCCCGGCGGGCTGGAGGGTGCGCCGCATGCGCTGTCTGCGGGAGACCGCGCCGACCCGAGTCCGGGTGACGACCAGCCGCCCTTCCTGCGGATACGCGTGCCAGGTGCGCCAGCGCACCTGGCCCTCCTGCCGCTGGGCCATCATGGCGGTGAAGGCGTGCGGGGAGCCGGGGAAGGTCCCGGCCAGGGAGTTGGGATGGTCGGTGACCAGCGCGAGGAGTTCCTGCGCGCGCCCCGCGAACGAGCCCTCGGAGAGCGTCTCGACGCGGGCGGCGAATTCGTACTCCCAGTCGCCGACTCTCTTGGCCACGCCCAGCGGGAGGGGCGTGCTGCTGCCGGACATACAGGCGACGGTCTCGGAGCAGGCGCCCTGCTCCTCCTCCAGGAGCACTTGGTGGGAGGCGCCGAGCAGTCTGAGCTGGAGCTTGGCTCCGGAGAGCTCCAGATCGAGGACGGCCAGGGCGGGAAGCGGCTCCCGTCCGAGTGCCCAGGCGAGGTCGTCGGCACGGGTGTCGGTGTAGGCGGTACTGAGGGTCGTGAGCATGGGTCGGCTCCGCAAACACGCTTCGGCGGTGGATACGTGAACCTGAGGCGCCCCTGAGCGGGAGTACATCAAGGTGGGAGGACCGCCTGCTCGGGGCCGGAAAGCCGGCCCGAGGGCTGGGTGGTTCCAACAGGTTCCGTCAACGACTGAATCATGAAGTACGCGGTGCTCGCAGTGTTTTTACCCAACTTGAAGGGGTTTCCATCCCCTAGGGGGCCTTACGGTTCAACTGTTCAACAAAACACCCTGCATAAACCCGCCCGCACGGGGTTTCCCGCGTACAGAACCGATGGAACGGATGGAACGGATGGACCGGATGGAAAGGGTGTAACGGATGGAACCGCCGGAACAGCGGAAAAGAGGCATCCGGCGAGAGCGTTCTCGCCGGATGCCTCTTTCCGGTCGCGGACCCGCTGCCCCGTGTCAGCAGCCTCCGCCTCCGCACCCCCCGCCCCCGCCGCCACAGCTCGACGAGGACGAGCCGCAGGACGAGCCGCCGGACGACGGCGAGCAGTTGCCCGAGGAACCCGGGGAGCCATGGCTCCCCGAGGCCCCGCTGTCCCCCGACCACCAACTGCCGTCGGCGCCACCGCCACCCGCGTCCCCCCGCCTGCGGGAGGTGCGGTGGTTCAGCGCGCCCTTGCCGCTCCGCACCTTCCCGGCCCCGGCCCCCCGCCTCACCTGGGCGATCGCCAGCGCCAGAATCATCACGAACAGAATAGCGACGAAAGCTCCCATAGCCCCCACCGACTTTCTTCCCCCGAAGCGAGCCCCCCGCGCCATCGCGTGACCGCTTCTCGCCTGACTGCTCTGTGGAAGTGCGATGCCCGTGCCGCCACACGCCCAAAGCAGACTTGAGGAACTCCAGAGCTTCCACCGAGGATGGCGCCATGGCGACCAAGGATGTGCCCCCGCCCGGCCCCGTGCCCGGCACCCGACCGCTGCTCAACCGCCGGCTGGCCGAGTTCGGCACCACGATCTTCGCGGAGATGTCGGCGCTGGCCGCCGCGACCGGCTCCATCAATCTGGGCCAGGGCTTCCCCGACACCGACGGCCCCGAGGAGATCAGGGAGGCGGCGGTACGGGCGCTGCGCGACGGCCGGGGCAACCAGTACCCGCCCGGGCCCGGCATCCCGGAGCTGCGCGCCGCGGTCGCCGAACACCAGCTCCGCTTCCACGGCCTGACCGTGGACCCCGACACGGAGGTCCTGGTCACCGCGGGCGCCACCGAGGCCATCGCCGCCGCGCTGCTCGCCCTGGTGGAGCCGGGCGACGAGGTGATCGCACTGGAGCCGTACTACGACTCGTACGCCGCCGCCATCGCGATGGCGGGCGGCCGGCGGGTCCCGGTGACCCTGCGCCCCGAGGACGGCGTCTACCGGCTCGACCCGGACGAACTGCGGGACGCGGTCACCGGCCGCACCCGGATGATCCTGCTGAACACCCCGCACAACCCCACCGGGACCGTGCTCGGCCGCGCGGAGCTGGCGGCCGTCGCCGAGCTGGCCGTCGAACGGGATCTGCTGGTCGTCTCGGACGAGGTCTACGAGCACCTGGTCTTCGACGGCGAGCATCTGCCGATCGCCGGCTTCCCCGGGATGCGGGACCGGACGGTGACCATCTCCAGCGCCGGCAAGACCTTCGCGTTCACCGGCTGGAAGGTCGGCTGGCTGACGGGCGCGCCGGAGCTGGTGGCGGCGGTGCGCTCGGCCAAGCAGTATCTGACCTATGTCTCCGCGGGCCCGTTCCAGTACGCGGTGGCCGAGGCGCTCCGGCTGCCGGACAGCTACTTCGACGGGCTCCGCGAGGAGCTGCGGGCCAAGCGGGATCTGCTGAGCGCGGGGCTCGCGGACGCCGGGTTCACCGTCTACCGCCCCGCCGGCACCTACTTCGTCACCACCGACATCCGGCCGCTGGGCGAGAGCGACGGATTCGCCTTCTGCCGCTCCCTGCCCGCCCGGTGCGGGGTGGTGGCGATCCCCAACGCGGTCTTCTACGACCACCGCGAACAGGGCGCGCCCTTCGTCCGGTTCGCCTTCCCGAAACAGGAGCGGGTGCTGCGGGAAGCGGTCTCCCGGCTGCGGACCCTGACGCCCGCCGGGGGCGGGAGCACGTCCGGCGGGCGCGGCTGACCGCCGGCGGCGGGGGCCCGGGGGCGCGCTGTCACGGGCGACACGCCCCCTTTCAGCCGACCGGGTGGGAACGGGCGCGAAACCGGCCCTGTCGGATGCTCAGCGCTCGCGCGAGCCGCCCGGGCCGCTCATGGTCGGTCTGACCGAACCCTGTGCGCGCCCGGAGGTGCTCCCTGTCCGCCGAGACTTTCGACGAAACAGACGGAACAGCGGGCGGCGGCACCACGGCGGTCTCACGGCCCGCGTCCCGCCGGCGCGCCGCGCTGCGGCGGGCGGCCCCCGCGCTCGGGCTGTTCGCCGCGGCCCGGCTGGCCGGGCTGCTGGTGATGACCGGCTGGGCCTGGCACATCGACCGCCCGGCCCGGCGCACCCTCGCCAGGTCCTGGGACTCCGACTGGTACATGCTGATCGCCGAGCACGGCTACGGACGCACCCTGACCTGGCCCGACGGCGCGGTCCAGAGCGATCTGGCGTTCTTCCCGCTCTACCCCGCGCTGATCCGCGCGGTGACCTCCGTCCTCCCGGTGACCAGCGGCACCGCCGGGCTGCTGATCTCCTGGACGGCGGCGGGCGCGGCGGCCTGGGGCATCTACGCCATCGGCGAGAAGCTCCACGGGCAGCGGGTCGCGAGCGCGCTGGTGGTCCTCTGGGGCCTGCTGCCGCACTCGGTCGTCCTCACCATGGCGTACACCGAACCGCTGTTGACCGCCTTCGCCGCCTGGTCGCTGTACGCGGTGCTGACCGGGCGCTGGCTCTGGGCGGGCGCCCTGGCGGTGCCCGCGGGGCTGGCCCGGCCCAATGGGGTCGCGGTGGCGGCGGCGGTGCTCGCGGTGGCCGCGTACACCCTGGTACGGGCCAGGGGCCGGGGCGGCGGACGGCGGATCTGGGCGGGGGCGGCGCTCGCCCCGCTCGGCTGGTGCGGCTATGTGCTGTACGTGGGGTTCCGCACCGGCAGCCCGCTCGGCGGCTACTTCGACGTGCAGCGCGGGTGGACCTCGAAGTTCGACTTCGGGGTGGGGGCGCTGCGGGTGGTCCGGGACATCGTGCTGCGGCCCGCGCTGCTGCCCCTGGTGCTGGCGCTGCTGATCGTCGCCGTCTCGGTGGTGCTGTTCGCGCTGCTGGCGCTGGACCGCCCGCCGGTGGCACTGCTGGTCTACACCGGGGTGCTGGTGCTGATCACCATCGGCGGCTCGGGCTTCTTCGAGTCCAAGCCGCGCTTTCTGCTGCCCGCGTTCCCGCTGCTGATCGTTCCCGCGCGGGCGCTGACAAGAGCCCGGCCCAGGGTGGCGGCCGTGGTGACCGCCGCCCTGGCCGGGCTCTCCTTCGCCTATGGGACCTATCTGCTGACGCTGTCCCCCATCGCGCTCTGAACGGGCGCGGCCGGAGACCGGGTGAGCGGACGGATCAGGCGTCGTCGCCGGGCTTCTCGTCGTCCGACGCGGGCTCCAGGCCCAGCTGCTCGATGAGCCACTTGTCGAACTCGATGGCGGCCCGCACCCAGCTGACGGTGGAGGACACGAAGTGCTCCAGGCTGACGCCCGCGCCGATGAGCATCTGCGCCTCACCGATGAGACGGATGGTGGCCCCGCCCTCCTCGTCCTCGTGGAGGTGGGTGTAGACCTTGGGCCACAGGGTGCGGCGGTTCCAGTCGTCGATGACATCGAGGACCTTGGACCGCTCCTCGACCGGCAGCGGCCGGTCGTAGAACGTCCGGACGGAGAAGACCTGCTGGTCCGCCTCGCCGCGGAACATGAAGTACGTGCGGAATTCCTCCCACGGGGCGGCGAGGTCGCCCTCGTCGTCAATGACGTACTTCAGCTCCATCTGGTCCAGGAGCTGCTTGACCAGGTCCTGGTCGGGAACGACGGGGCCCGCCGGTCCTTCGGCCTGGGGCTGGGGCTGGCCCCCGAAATTCGGAATCGAGGACGGATCGATGGTCACCGTGGATTTCCCTTCGTACGGATAGCCGCCATCCTCCCCCATCACGGGCCGGGTCCGGCACCCCCTACCCCCGAGGGAGCGCGGGCCCGCCGTCACGGGCCCGCGCCCACCGCCCGGACTACGGCGTTTTCCCGGCGGCCGGGCCCACGATCAGACCGTCCTCGAAACGGTCCACCCGGACGATGTCACCGTCCGTGACCTCCCCGGCGAGGATCTCCCGGGCGAGCCGGTCCCCGATCGCCGTCTGCACGAGCCGCCGCAGCGGGCGGGCCCCGTACGCCGGGTCGTGGCCCTCCCGGGCCAGCCACTGGAGCGCCTCCGGAGTGACCTCCAGGGTGAGCCGGCGCTCGGCGAGCCGCTGGGCCAGCCGGTCGAGCTGGAGCCCCGCGATGTGCTCCAGCTCGTCCACGGTCAGCGCCGAGAAGACCACCAGATCGTCCAGCCGGTTGAGGAACTCCGGCTTGAACGAGGCCCGGACGACCTCCAGGACCCGCTCCTTCCGCTCCTCCGCGCCGACCGCCGGGTCCACCAGGAACTGGCTGCCGAGGTTGGAGGTGAGGATCAGGATCGTGTTGCGGAAGTCGACCGTGCGGCCCTGTCCGTCGGTGAGCCGCCCGTCGTCCAGCACCTGGAGCAGGATGTCGAAGACCTCGGGGTGCGCCTTCTCCACCTCGTCCAGCAGCACCACGCTGTACGGGCGCCTGCGCACCGCCTCGGTGAGCTGGCCGCCCTCCTCGTACCCCACATAGCCGGGCGGGGCGCCCACCAGCCGGGCGACGCTGTGCTTCTCGCTGTACTCCGACATGTCGATGCGGACCATCGCCCGCTCGTCGTCGAAGAGAAAGTCGGCGAGGGCCTTGGCCAGCTCCGTCTTGCCGACACCGGTCGGGCCGAGGAAGAGAAACGATCCGGTGGGCCGGTCGGGGTCCGCGATGCCCGCGCGGGTGCGCCGGACCGCGTCCGAGACGGCCGCCACGGCCTCGCTCTGGCCGATCAGCCGGCGGCCCAGCTCCTCCTCCATCCGCAGCAGCTTCCGGGTCTCGCCCTCCAGCAGCCGGCCGGCCGGAATCCCGGTCCAGGAGCCGACCACATCGGCGATGTCGTCCGGGCCGACCTCCTCCTTGACCATGGTGTCCGTCCGCACCTCCGCCTCGGCCTCGGACGCCTCGGCCAGCTCCCGCTCCCGTGCCGGGATCTCCCCGTACAGCAGCTTGGACGCCGAGTCGAAGTCGCCGTCGCGCTGCGCCCGTTCGGCCTGGCCGCGCAGCTCGTCGAGGCGCTCCTTCAGCTCGCCGACGCGGTTGAGGCCCTGCTTCTCCTTCTCCCAGCGGGCGGTGAGGCCGCGCAGCTCCTCCTCCTTGTCGGCGAGGTCGCGGCGGAGCTTCTCCAGCCGCTGGACGGAGGCCGGGTCGGACTCGTTCTTGAGCGCCAGCTCCTCCATCCGCAGCCGGTCCACGGCCCGCTGGAGCTCGTCGATCTCCAGCGGGGAGGAGTCGATCTCCATCCGGAGCCGGGAGGCGGCCTCGTCCACCAGGTCGATGGCCTTGTCGGGCAGGAAGCGGGAGGTGATGTACCGGTCGGAGAGGGTGGCCGCCGCCACCAGCGCCGAGTCGGCGATCTGGACCTTGTGGTGGGCCTCGTACCGGCCCTTGAGCCCGCGCAGGATCGCGATGGTGTCCTCGACGGTCGGCTCCGCGACCAGCACCTGCTGGAAGCGGCGCTCCAGCGCCGGGTCCTTCTCGATCCGCTCGCGGTACTCGTCCAGGGTGGTCGCGCCGACCATCCGCAGCTCGCCCCGGGCCAGCATCGGCTTGAGCATATTGCCCGCGTCCATCGCGGAGTCGCCGCCCGCGCCCGCGCCGACGACGGTGTGCAGCTCGTCGATGAAGGTGATGATCTGGCCGTCGCTCCCCTTGATCTCGGAGAGCACGGTCTTGAGCCGCTCCTCGAACTCGCCCCGGTACTTGGCGCCCGCGACCATCGCCCCGAGGTCGAGCGAGACCAGCCGCTTGTTCTTCAGCGACTCGGGCACATCGCCCTTGACGATCCGCTGGGCCAGGCCCTCGACCACGGCGGTCTTGCCGACGCCGGGCTCGCCGATGAGCACCGGGTTGTTCTTGGTGCGGCGGGAGAGCACCTGGACGACCCGGCGGATCTCCTGGTCCCGGCCGATGACCGGGTCGAGCTTGCCCTCGCGGGCCGCGGCGGTGAAGTCCGTGCCGAACTTCTCCAGGGCCTTGTACTGGCCCTCGGGGTCGGGGGTGGTCACGCGCCTGCCTCCACGGACGGTCTCGAACGCGTCCAGCAGCCGTCCGGCCGACGCGCCCTGCTGGGTGAGCACCTCGCCGGCCTGTCCGCCCTTGGCGGCGAGACCGATCAGCAGATGCTCGGTGGAGACGTACTCGTCGTTCAGCTTCTTCGCCTGCCGGGACGCCTCGGTGATCACCGCGAGGAACTCCCGGTTGGGCTGCGGCGGCGCGACCGTGGAGCCGGTGACGCTGGGCTGGGCGGCGAGCAGCCGCTCCGCTCCGGCGCGCACGGCGGCCTGGTCGGCCTCGACGGCCGCCAGCAGGTCGACGAGATTCTCGTTCTCCTGGCCGGCGAGCAGCGCGACCAGCAGATGAGCGGGGGTCAGATCGGGATGTCCGCCGGACACCGCCAGGCTGGTGGCGGCGTTGATGGCGTCCCGGCTCTTGTTGGTCAGCTCGGCGTCCACGTGCGGGCTCTCCTCCTTCTTGGGGGGCGGTGGTCGGTGGGGGCGGCGGCCCGGCGGGCCTCGGCGGGCTCCGCCCGAGGCCGGGGCCCGGTCGGGGCGCGGGTCGGGCGCGGGCCGGTGGTCGGGGCGCGGGCCGATGGTCAGGGCGTAGGCCGGTGGTCAGGGCACGGTCGGGGTGCGTCCCTCTCCTTCCCCTGAACACTGACGCTTTTAACCTGCACAAAGTTGAGTCTATTCCACTCAACCATGGTGCGCCATCCGGGTGGCGGACCGGGCGGCGGGCGGGCCGTTCACCCCTTGGCAGCTGCAATTACGCTGACGCCATGGCTCTCGATGTCAGCACTCTCAGCCCCGAGTACCTCGCCTTCTGGCGGGAGTACCACCTCTGCACCCTGACCACCCTGAGGGGTGACGGCAGCCCGCATGTGGTCCCGGTGGGGGTGACCTTCGACCCGGGGACCGGACTCGCGCGGGTGATCACCAACAAGGGCAGCCGGAAGGTCGCCCACATCCTCCGCGCGGAGCGGGAGGGCGGGGCGCGGGTGGCGGTCTGCCAGGTGGACCGGGGGCGCTGGGCGACGCTGGAGGGCCGCGCCCGGGTGCACACCGACGAGGAGCGGGTGGCGGACGCGGTGCGCCGCTATGCGGAGCGGTACGAGCGGATGCCCGCGCCCAACCCGGACCGGGTGGTCGTCGAGATCACGGTGGAGCGGGCGCTCGGCCGGGGGGCCGGCATCTCACGCGCCTGAGCGGCCCGGGTTCCGTGAAGCGGCCCCGGTCCCGTACCGGCCTGGCCTGGCCGCGCCGGGAAAAGCACAGCGGCGCCATCGCGTTTCAGGTCCGCGATGACGCCGCTGTGTGGGGGAAGCGCCTGAGCGATTTGGTACGACGGGGGAATCGCTCAAGCACTGCGGGGGGTGGCGGTGGTGGTGTCGGGCTCGGCCAGCTGGTGGTCACGCTGGTCGAGGTTCACGAAAATCATTCCGTAGCGGATCGCGCACCGTACGGGCTGCGGAGCGCCACGGGGCCGGCGAAGGCACCGATAGGCACGGACGTCCTCGTCCTCTTCACGGGCGACGACGATGGGCTCGCCGAACAGAGTGACCATCAACGAGTCGCCACGGTGGGGGATTGCCGTGACGAGGTCGATGAAATGCCACCCCGAGCGGTAGGCCGTCGCCATCTCACGCCGGAAGACCCGGTCGTCCGGTGGAACGGTCATGCTTCGGTGCTGCTGGTCGGAGGGACTCCCCAGGAGGGTTCGCCGGTCGGCGCGTCGCCCCAGGAGGGCTCACCCAGTCCGGCGGCGATCGTCTCCGTGGGGGCGGAACCCCACGAAGGCTCTCCGTTGAATCCCCATGAAGGCTCACCCTGGGTCCCCGCCACCTTGTCGGCAGGAGAGCTACCCCAGGAGGGCTCACCGGAGGCTCCCACGCCGAGCGCGGCAGCCGCTATGGCAAGAGCACAAAGAGCACGTAGCGTCCTAGACATGGGTGATCTCCACCTCTTTTGATCATTCCTCCTCCCCCGCGCATAAGACGATGTCTCACTCCGAACGCTTGCACCAGCGACGGCAGGCATCATGTTCCTGTAATGCAGGAGCCTGAGGGGGTGCATATGACGTCGAACGAGGGCGAATTCGGACACCCTCATGCAGACGGCGAGTTGTGCGAGGCTGGGAAAAGTCTGTACATCACCGCTCTTCGTACCGGTCGAATCGCCCGGTCGGAAGCGGAACCCACACCCTGCCTCTTCGATCTCGCCCTGCTGCACCCGGACCCCGACGACGCGCAGTGGCTCCGTCCGGTGCCGCCGACCACCGCGCTGACACAGCTGATACACCCCATTGAGCGGGAGATCCAAGAGCGCCGACGCCGAACGGTGGCTCTGACCGACGCTCTTGAGCCATTCATGGCGTTCACCGCTCAGAATTCCACCGCTCCCCAGGGCGTAACCGTCCTGGAGGGCCTCAACCGCATCAACTCGACCCTCGACCAGGTCACCGCCGACTGCACCGAGGAACTGCTCACCGTCCAGCCGGGCAGCGGCCGGCAGCCGCACATCCTGGAGAAGGCGCTGCGCAGGGTGGAACCGCTGATCGAGCGGGGTGTGCGGATGCGGACGCTCTACCAGCACACCGCCAGGCACCACCCGGCGACGCTCGCCTATATGGAGCAGGTCGGGCCCTCCGGGGTGGAGGTGCGGACGCTGGAGGAGATAATCGACCGGCTGATCATCGTGGACCGCAGGGTCGCCTTCATCCCGGCGAGCAGCGACCGGCTCTCGGCGCTGGAGCTGCGGCACAAGGGGATCGTGGAGTATCTCGTCGGGGTCTTCGAGCAGTTCTGGCTGCACGGACTGCCCTGGGAGGAGCCGGTGAGCTACGGACCGGACCTGGACGGCATCACCGGGGTGCAGCGATCCATCGCGAAACTGCTGGTGGAGGGGCATGTGGATGAGGCCATCGCCCGTCGGCTCGGGATGAATGTCCGGACCTGCCGGGCCCATATCGCCAAGCTGGGGTCGTCGCTGGGCAGCGGCAGCCGCACCCAGCTGGGGTATCTGATCGCGCAGTCGAAGCTCCTGGAGCACGACTCCTGACGCCCCGTGCGGTGCGCCCGCCCGGCCCCGAGGGGCCGGGCGGGGCGGAAAGGCCAAAAACCATCGCCCCCGGTGCGGACGCACCGGGGGCGATGTCGATGGCGGGGGCCGTGGGAGCCCCTTACGGGCCGCCTGACAGCCTGTCCGCCCCGGGGCGCCGCCGGGGGGCCGGACGGGGGCGGTACGCGGCCGAGCGGCCCCCAGGGCGGTTCATCCGCCGCGGAGCCGCTCGGACCCTGCGAAACCTTCCGGCCAGGGAGACCGGAGGCCGGGCACCGGGACCGGCGCGGACGCCGGGCAGAACCGCCGGGACCCCGGCCGGGACCGGCGGCCGGTCTCCGGGGCGGCCGGGACCCGCGCGGGCCGCCGGCCCCCGGGCCGGCCGGTCAGTCCCCGGACCCGGGCCGCTTGGGGCGCCACACCACCAGCGCGCTCGCCTGCTGCACATCCTGGTACGGCACGAGATCGCGCCGGTAGGAGGCGTGCACCTGGGCCTCGCGCTGCTGGATCGCCACCGCCGCGTTCTCCACGGCGGACGACAGCTCGGCCACCCGCGCCTGGAGCGCGGCGACCTGGTTCTCCAGCTCGATGATGCGCTTGATCCCGGCGAGGTTGATGCCCTCGTCCTGGGACAACTGCTGGACGGTGCGCAGCAGCTCGATGTCCCGGGCGGAGTAGCGCCGCCCCCGGCCGGGGGTGCGGCCGGGCGAGACCAGACCCAGCCGGTCGTACTGCCGCAACGTTTGCGGATGCAGACCGGAGAGCTGAGCCGCCACCGAAATGACATACACCGGCGACTCTTCGGTCAGCTCGTAGGGATTGCGGCGCCTTCCGTCCATGTCATGCTCCCTTCGCGGCCTGGAACAGCTCGGCCCGCGGGTCCTCCTCCGCGGTGGCTTCGCGGTAGGCCTCCAGCGCTTCCTTCGCCTTGTCGCTCAGCTCCTCGGGAACCGCGACCTCGACGGTGACCAGCAGGTCACCCCGGGTGCCGTCCTTGCGGACCGCTCCCTTGCCGCGGGCGCGCATGGTCCGGCCGCCCGGTGTGCCGGCGGGCAGCTTCAGGGTGACCGGGGGGCCGCCCAGGGTGGGCACCTTCACCTCGCCGCCGAGCACCGCCTCCGGGTAGGAGACCGGCACGGTGACGGTGAGGTTGTCGCCCTTGCGGCCGAAGACCGGGTGGTCGCCGACATGGACCACCACATACAGATCACCGGCCTGGCCGCCCCGCTCGCCGGGGGCGCCCTTGCCGCGGAGCCGGATGCGCTGGCCGTCGGAGACGCCCGGCGGAATCCTGACCTGCATGGTGCGCGAGGAACGGGCGCGCCCGCTGCCCTTGCAGACCTCGCAGGGGTCCTGGGCGATCAGGCCCCGGCCCTTGCAGTCCACACACGGGTCGGTGAGCGAGAAGGAGCCGCTGCCGCCGCGCGAGACCTGTCCGGTGCCGACACAGGTCGGGCACACCCTGGGGGTGCCGTTCTTGTCTCCGGTGCCCGCGCAGGCCTTGCACGCCGCCGAACTGGACATCCGCAGCGGGACCGTGGCCCCGTCGACCGCCTCGGTGAAGCTGAGCGTCACCTCGGACTCGATGTCCTGGCCGCGCCGGGCCTGGGTGCGCGGGCCGGCCGTACCGGCGCCGCGGTTGAACAGTCCGCCGAACACATCGCCGAGACCGCCGCCGAAGCCGCCGGCCCCGGGGCCGCCCTGGGCCCCGCCCTGGGCGCCTCCGAAGAGGTCGCCCAGGTCGAAGTTGAAGGAGCCGCCCCCGGGAGCGCCCCCGGGGCCGGCCCGGAAGCCGCCGTTGCCGAAGAGGGCGCGGGCGTCGTCGTACTCCTTGCGCCGCTTGGGGTCACCGAGGATGTCGTTCGCCTCGGAGATCGACTTGAAGCGCTCCTCGGCCTTGGTGTCACCCTTGTTGGCGTCCGGGTGGTACTCGCGGGCGAGTTTCCGGTACGCCTTCTTGATCTCGGCCTCGGTGGCGTCCTTGGGGACGCCGAGAACCTTGTAGTAGTCCTTCTCGACGAAGTCCTTCGTGCTCATCGACGTCCCTCCTTCCGGACGGTTCCTGTCCGTCGCGCGTCAGCCCTCTTCCGGGCCACCGCTCTCCTCGTCGTTCGCCGCGTCGTCCTTGCCGGACGCGGGCGCCGCCCCCGGCTGGGGCTCGGCCACCGCGACCCGGGCGGGCCTGATGGTCCGCTCGCCGATGCGATACCCCGGCTGGAGCACCGCGACGCATGTGGTCTCGGTGACATCCGGGGCGTAACTGTGCATCAGCGCCTCGTGGATCGTCGGGTCGAAGGGCTCGCCCTCCTTGCCGAACTGCTGGAGGCCCATCTTGGCCGCCGCGGTCTCCAGGGACTCGGCGACGGACTTGAAGCCGCCGACCACCTCCCCGTGCTCCCGGGCGCGGCCGATGTCGTCCAGCACGGGCAGCAGCTCGGCCAGGAGGTTCGCCGTGGCGATCTCCTTGACCGTGACCCTGTCCCGCTCCACCCGGCGGCGGTAGTTCTGGTACTCGGCCTGGAGCCGCTGGAGGTCGCCGGTGCGCTCGCCGAGCGCCGTGCGGGCCTGGTCCAGCTGGGCCGTCAGGCCGGTGATCTTCGCTTCGTCCCCGGCCGGGGCCGCCTTGCTCTCCTCGTCGGAGGGCTCGGCGGCCTCGGCGGCGGCATCGTCAGAGGTGGCGCCGGAGGGGACGTCGGGCTTCTCGTCGAAGCCCGGAGTCTCCTCGGTCACGCCGCACCGCCCTTGGTGTCCTTCTCGTCGTCGACGATCTCGGCGTCCACGACATCGTCATCGGCCTTGGCCTGCTGGCCGGCGCCGGCGTCGCCCGGGGCGTCACCGGCGGGCTGCTGGGCCTGGGCGTCGGCGTACATCGCCTGGCCCAGCTTCTGCGAGACGGCCGCGACCTTCTCGGTGGCGGTGCGGATCTCCGCGATGTCCTCGCCCTTGAGCTTCTCCTTCAGCTCACCGATGGCGGTCTCCACCTCGGTCTTCACATCGCCCGGGACCTTGTCCTCGTTGTCCTTGAGGAACTTCTCGGTCTGGTAGACGAGCTGCTCGCCCTGGTTGCGGGTCTCGGCGGCCTCGCGGCGGCGGTGGTCCTCGTCCGCGTACTGCTCGGCCTCCTGGCGCATCCGGTCGACCTCGTCCTTCGGCAGCGAGGAGCCGCCGGTGACGGTCATCTTCTGCTCCTTGCCCGTGCCCAGGTCCTTCGCGGTCACGTGCATGATGCCGTTGGCGTCGATGTCGAAGGAGACCTCGATCTGCGGGACCCCGCGCGGGGCCGGCGGCAGACCGGTCAGCTCGAACATCCCGAGCTTCTTGTTGTACGCCGCGATCTCGCGCTCGCCCTGGTAGACCTGGATCTGCACGGACGGCTGGTTGTCCTCGGCCGTGGTGAAGATCTCCGAGCGCTTGGTCGGGATCGTGGTGTTGCGCTCGATGAGCTTGGTCATGATGCCGCCCTTGGTCTCGATACCGAGGGACAGCGGGGTGACATCGAGGAGCAGGACGTCCTTGACCTCGCCCTTGAGGACACCGGCCTGGAGCGAGGCGCCGATGGCGACGACCTCGTCCGGGTTCACGCCCTTGTTGGCCTCCTTGCCGCCGGTCAGCTCCTTGACGAGCTCGGCGACGGCGGGCATCCGGGTGGAACCACCGACGAGCACCACGTGGTCGATCTCGGAGAGGGCGATGCCCGCGTCCTTGATGACGTTGTGGAAGGGGGTCTTGCAGCGGTCCAGCAGGTCCGAGGTGAGCTGCTGGAACTGCGCCCGGGTGAGCTTCTCGTCCAGGTGCAGCGGGCCCTCGGCGGACGCGGTGATGTAGGGCAGGTTGATCGAGGTCTCGGTGGAGGAGGACAGCTCGATCTTCGCCTTCTCCGCGGCCTCGCGGAGACGCTGGAGAGCCATCTTGTCCTTGGCGAGGTCCACGCCGTGGCCGTTGGCGAACTGCTTCACCAGGTAGTCGACGACACGCTGGTCCCAGTCGTCACCACCGAGGTGGTTGTCGCCGTTGGTCGCCTTCACCTCGACGACGCCGTCGCCGATCTCCAGCAGCGAGACGTCGAAGGTGCCGCCGCCGAGGTCGAAGACCAGGATCGTCTGGTCGTCCTTGTCCAGGCCGTAGGCGAGGGCCGCGGCGGTCGGCTCGTTGACGATGCGCAGGACGTTGAGGCCCGCGATCTCACCGGCCTCCTTGGTGGCCTGGCGCTCGGAGTCGTTGAAGTACGCCGGGACGGTGATGACCGCGTCGGCGACCTTCTCGCCGAGGTACGCCTCCGCGTCCCGCTTGAGCTTCTGCAGGATGAAGGCGCTCATCTGCTGCGGGTTGAAGTTCTTCCCGTCGATCTCGATCTTCCAGTCGGTGCCCATGTGGCGCTTGACCGACCGGATGGTCCTGTCGACGTTGGTGACCGCCTGGCGCTTGGCCACCTCGCCGACCAGCACCTCGCCGTTCTTCGCGAAGGCGACGACGGACGGCGTGGTCCGGGCGCCCTCGGCGTTGGTGATGACGGTGGGCTCGCCGCCCTCCAGAACGCTGACGACCGAGTTGGTCGTGCCCAGGTCGATGCCGACCGCACGTGCCATGTCAATTCCTCCAGCTGACTACTTGAGTGGATCTGGCTCAAGGATGCACGACCGGCCTCCCGGAGTCAACAGACCTGAGTCGCCCCCGCTCAACTTTTATCCCAGCCTTATCCGCACCCCTGCCGCCGGGGGCGGCACCCCCGCCCCCGTCCGGCCGGGTCGCGCCGGGCGCCACCGGGGCGCGCGTGGCGGAGCCGCCCTCGCCCCGCCCCATCTGGAAGAGTGTGCCCGCAATGCTCCTTAAAGTACCCCTTGGGGTGCTTGTGGCAGTCACGGGTCAAGGGCGGCGGCGGCTCATGGCGGAACCCTCCTCGCGGACAACCGGCTCCCCGGGCCACCCCGGCCGCCCCCGCTCCCCGGGCCCCCGGAGCCGCCGGAGCCGGCAGGATCGCCCGGGTCGCCGGAGCCGGCACGGCCGCCCGGACCACCCGGGCCTCTCCCGGGCCAAGCGCGCGCTGGACCTGGCCGGCGCTTCGGCTCTGCTGCTCCTGCTGGCCCCGCTGCTGGCAGCGCTCGCGGTGGCCGTCGCCACCGGCTCCCGGGGCCCGGTCCTCGCCCCCGCCCGGCGCGCGGGCCTCGGCGGGCGGCCCTTCACCATGCTCAGATTCCGCGCCGCCCCGGCCACCCGCACGGGCCGGCTGCTCCACCGCCACTTCCTCGAACACCTGCCGCAGCTCATCAATGTCGTACGGGGCGAGATGTCCCTGGTGGGCCCGCGCCCGCTCGCCCCCGCGACCGCCGCCGCCGCGGACGGGGCCCGCGCCAGAGCGGCCGTACGCCCCGGGATCACCGGCCCGTGGCAGACCGGCGGGCGCTCGGAGCTGCCGTGGGAGGAGATGGCGGTGCTCGATCTGCACTACGCGCAGGAGTGCTGGCTGGGCCTGGATCTGCTGCTTCTGGCGCGCACCCCCGGGGCGGTGCTCCGGGGGCGCGCGCCGGGGCTCGCGGCGCTCCCGCGGGCGCGGCCGGGCCCGCGCGGCCGGGGAAGGGTCGCCTGAGCGACACAGATCACCGGTCGGGTGGCTACAGTGCGGCGAAAAAGGTGGGTAGTGTCAGCACGGACTGATTAAGTTACCGCTTAGTAGTGTTGACGATCCCCCACCTCGCAGGCCCGAGGAGCCCCGAAATGCAACTCGCCGCGATCATCGTGTCGCTGGTCCTGACCGTGGTCGGCGTTGCGCTCATCGCCCGAGCCGTCGCCCAGATCTACCGGTTCGTGAAGCTCGGCCAGCCGGTGCCGTCGGGCAGCCGCACCGACAGCCCACGCCTCCGGACGATCACCCTCGCCAAGGAGTTCCTCGGCCACACCCGGATGAACCGGTGGGGCATCGTGGGCTTCGCGCACTGGTTCGTCGCGATCGGCTTCCTCACCCTCCCGCCGACGCTGGTCCAGGCGTACGGACAGCTCTTCCGCGCCGACTGGGTGCTGCCGGTCATCGGCGGCTTCGTCCCCTTCGAGATGTACACCGAGTTCATCGGCCTGATGACCGTGGTGGGCATTGTGGTGCTGATCGCGATCCGGCTGCTGAACCTGCCCTCCCGGGCGGGCCGCAAGTCCCGCTTCGCCGGCTCCAAGGCCTGGCAGGCGTACTTCGTCGAGTACATCATCCTCACCATCGGCCTCGCCATCCTCGTCCTGCGCGGACTGGAGGGCGCGATCCACCACGTCGACGGCTACGAGGCCGCGTACTTCGTCTCGTACCCCCTCGTCCTGCTCTTCGACGGACTGGCCACCGGCACCCTCCAGACCTGGATCTACTTCACCGCCATGGTGAAGATCGGCACCTCGCTGATCTGGATGATCACGGTCTCGCTCAACACCAACATGGGTGTCGCCTGGCACCGCTTCCTCGGCTTCCCCAACATCTGGTTCAAGCGGAACGCGGACGGCGCGCCGGCCCTCGGCGCCCTGCGGCCGATGACCTCCGGCGGCACCGAGATCGACTTCGAGACGGTCTTCGACGACGGCGCGGAGGAGGCGGTCTTCGGCGCCTCCCAGGTCGAGCACTTCTCCTGGAAGGGCATCCTCGACTTCTCCACCTGCACGGAGTGCGGACGGTGCCAGTCGCAGTGCCCGGCCTGGAACACCGGGAAGCCGCTCTCCCCCAAGCTCCTGATCATGTCCCTGCGCGACCACGCGCACGCCAAGGCCCCCTATCTGCTGGCCGGCGGCGGAAAGACCATGGAGGGCGAGGAGAAGGCGTCCGCCGAGGCCCTCAAGGACGTGCCCGCCGCCGCGCTGGCCGAGGCCGAGCGCCCGCTGATCGGCACCCTGGAGGAGAACGGGGTCATCGACCCGGACGTCCTCTGGTCCTGCACCACCTGCGGGGCGTGTGTCGAGCAGTGCCCGGTCGACATCGAGCACATCGACCACATCGTCGACATGCGCCGCTACCAGGTCATGATCGAGTCGGCGTTCCCGTCCGAGGCGGGGACCATGCTCAAGAACCTGGAGAAGAAGGGCAACCCCTGGGGCCTGGCGAAGAAGCAGCGCGTCGAGTGGACCAAGGAGGTCGACTTCGAGGTGCCGATCGTCGGCAGGGACATCGAGGACCTCTCCGAGGTCGACTACCTCTACTGGGTCGGCTGCGCCGGCGCCCTGGAGGACCGGGCCAAGAAGACGACGAAGGCCTTCGCCGAGCTGCTGCACATCGCGGGAGTGAAGTTCGCGATCATGGGCGGCGAGGAGAAGTGCACCGGTGACTCGCCGCGCCGGCTGGGCAACGAGCCGCTCTTCCAACAGCTCGGCCAGGAGAACGTGGCGATGCTGAACATGGCGTTCGGCGAGGACGACGAGGACGAGTCGACCAGGAAGCCGAAGACCGCCAAGCGGATCGTCGCGACCTGCCCGCACTGCTTCAACACCATCGCCAACGAGTACCCGCAGCTGGGCGGCGAGTTCGAGGTGATCCACCACACCCAGCTGCTCCAGCACCTGATCGACGAGGGCCGGCTGACCCCGGTGACCCCGGTCGACGGCCTCATCACCTACCACGACCCCTGCTACCTGGGCCGCCACAACAAGGTCTACACGCCGCCGCGCGAGATCATGTCGGCCGTCCCCGGCCTGCGCCAGCAGGAGATGCACCGCCACAAGGAGCGCGGCTTCTGCTGCGGCGCGGGCGGCGCCCGGATGTGGATGGAGGAGCGGATCGGCAAGCGCGTCAACACCGAGCGGGTGGACGAGGCGCTGTCGCTGAACCCGGACATCGTCTCCACGGCCTGCCCGTTCTGTCTGGTGATGCTCACCGACTCGGTCAACGGGAAGAAGAACGACGGCTCGGCGAAGGAGAGCCTCCAGGTCGTGGACGTGGCCCAGTTGCTCCTGGACTCGGTCCGGACGCCGCCCCAGGACCCGGCTCCGCCGGCGGAGCCCGAGGACGCGCCGGAGCCGGAACCGGCACGGTAGTCCGCACGGCGGTCCGCAGGGTGGTCCGCACGGCGGTCCGCAGGGTGGTCCGCACGGCGGTCCCCTCCGCCGGCGTCCCCCGGGGCCCCGATCCCGGGCCCCGGGGACCCCTTAGGGGATGTCACAGGTCGGCAGCAAAGGACCGCTGTGGACCGTTCCGCCGGTACTCGGCGGGCCCGGAGCGGGTACGTTCGAGGGCGTGGCTGGATTCAGGATCGGACGCGGCCGGAGCAACCGCACGCAGCAGCAGCAACCGCGGCAGGCGCCGCCACCGTACGGCGGTGACCGTGCGGCGCCTCGCCCTCCGCACGCGCAGCAGCAGCAACCGCACCCACCACCGCCGCAGTGGCCCCAGTCCCCTCAGCCGCCCCGGTCCCCCGGCGGCCGGCGCGGGGCCCCGCATCCGCAGCACGGCGAACCGGAGTACTTCGGCGACCCGTACGCCCAACAGCAGCAACCCCCCTACGGCGGCGGCCCGGCCGCGCCCCACGACCCGTACGCGAACAGCCCGGGCCACACCCAGGCGTTCCGGGTCGACGACCCCTACGGCCAGGGCGAGACCTACCAGGCGGGCCACGCCCCCGCGGCCCCGGCGGGCCCCCGGCTGCCGTGGAAGCAATTGCTGACCGGCATGGTGACCCGCCCGGGCCCGACCTTCCTCCAGATGCGGGACTACCCGGTGTGGGGCCCCGCGGTGGTGGTCACCCTGATCTACGGCATGCTCGCGATCTTCGGCTTCGACAAGGCGCGCGAAGAGACGATCAACGCCACGATCTCGTCGGCGATCCCCTATGTCCTGACGACCGGTGTCGCCTTTGTGATCGGCGGCCTGATCATGGGCGCGGTCACCCACACCCTGGCCCGCCAGCTCGGCGGTACGGGCGCCTGGCAGCCGACCGTCGGCCTGTCCATGCTGATCATGTCGATCACGGACGCGCCGCGGCTGGTCTTCGCGATGTTCCTGGGCGGCGAGAACTCCCTGGTGCAGGTGCTGGGATGGATGACCTGGCTGGCGGCGGGGGCGCTGTTCACGGTGATGGTGGGCAAGTCGCACGATCTGCCGTGGCCGAAGGCGCTGGGGGCCTCGGCGATCCAGCTGATCGCCCTGCTGTCGATCATCAAGCTGGGCACGATCTGAGCCTCCGGCGCGCGTCGCGCCCCGGAGGAACGTCTGTGGGCCCCGCCGTGACGGCGGGGCCCA
This sequence comes from Streptomyces sp. NPDC001985, assembly GCF_040296845.1. Taxonomy (NCBI): domain Bacteria; kingdom Bacillati; phylum Actinomycetota; class Actinomycetes; order Kitasatosporales; family Streptomycetaceae; genus Streptomyces; species Streptomyces sp. NPDC001985. The sequence continues at coordinate 22,132 of NZ_JBEOYB010000023.1, read as the reverse complement.
CAGACGTTCCGGGGCCTACTGGTCGTGCCAGATGTAGCGGGTGCGGGAGGTGTCCAGGGCGGCCCCGAAGTTCGGGAACCCGACCGGGTCGAGACCGACCAGCTTGGCCCAGAGGAGCTTCGCCCCCTCGGTGCCGATGGCGGCACCGTCGGAGTACAGGACGAGGGCGGAACCGTCCCCGTTGCTGTCCCCGGGGGCGCCGGCGACGAGGTCGGCGGCCCTGTCGCCGTTGAGGTCCTGGAGCATCAGCGCGCTGCCGAGCACCTCACCGCCGTTGGCCGCTCCGGGTACGCCGGGGGTGGCGTGGTGGAAGTACTGCGTGCCCGCCTCGGTGTCGACGCCCCGCGCGGTGCCGCGCAGCACCGTGACCGTGCCCATGTAGTAGGAGACGCCGCCTCCCCCGGGGCTGAGCCTCATGTTCTCGTCGGGGGCGCCGATCGCGAGGTCGAGCCGCCCGTCGCCATTGATGTCCCCGACCGCCACCGCCCGGCCGAACTTGTCCCAGCCCTCGGAGTCGCCGCGGATGGCGCCGGACTCCTGCGTGATGGTCCGGGTGCGCGCCGAGGGCCCGCGCGAGGAGCCGTGGGTGATGACGACCTTGCCGCCGGGCGGGCCGTCCGGCGTGCCCCGGCCCCACCACACCCCGGTGACGATGTCGCCGTATCCGTCGCCGTCGAGATCCCCGATCGCCCCGCTGTCACCACCCGGCATCCGCTTGCCGCCGGCGGCGCTGGGCCCCGAGGCCGAGCCGGGCACGTAGTGGTTGACGTTGTGGTACTTGCCGTCGGTCGCCGACTTGACCGGGTTCAGACCGTTCACCATGAGGTCGTCGCGGCCGTCCTTGTTGACGTCACCGGCGGTGAGGTTCAAGATCCCGGCACCGGCCGCAGCGCGCAGGGGCAGGGGGCGCGCGGACACCGCTCCCGGCTTCCCGGCCCTGGAGATGCCCCGGCTGAAGACATGGAGGGTGGCCGAGGTGGTGCCCACCGCCAGATCGTCGGTGCCGTCGCCGTCGAAGTCGCCGGCGGCGAGGGAGGCGCCGAACCGGTCGTGCCGATCCGGCGCCGGGTCGGTCAGCGTGGACCCGCCGGAGAGCCCCTGCGGGGACCCCCACAGGATCTGCACCGTACCGGCGTCGGCGTCGCCGCCCACGTCCTCCCGGACGGCGGAGACCGCGAGGTCCGAGAAGCCGTCGGAGTCGAAGTCACCGGCGGTGGTGGCCGCCCCGAAGAAGTCGAGCGGCTCCGCGCCGTCCGGGACACCCGCCGTGTTCTGGCTGATGTTGGTGTGCCGGCCGGCGGATACGCCCGCCGGCGAGCCGTAGAACGCGGTGACCGCGCCGGCTCCGTCGACCCGGTCCACCCGCGCTCCCGGCGAGGCGACCGCGACATCACGGATGCCGTCGCCGTTGAAATCGCTCTTCACCCCGGCGGCTGCCGGGGCCGCGACGGCGGTACCGGCGGTGACCGTGATCAGCCCCCCGGTGAGAACCGCCGCCACGGAGGCGGCCAGAAACGTTCGACAGCTCGATGCCACGGAAGGATCTCCCATCGTCGCGACCCCTTCGGCCGACACCGTTGGGACCCGCCTGACGGCGAGATGGTTGTACGGGGAATCCCAGCCACCCGGCCGGGACCCCGGGGCACCGGGGTCCCGGCCGGGGGCGGCCGGGCGCCTGCTCCCGGACCCGCTCAGGCGTCGAGGATCTGGCCCTCGCGCCGGACGACGGGCGGCTCGACCGACCAGGGGAAGTTGATCCAGTCGTCGGTGCGCTTCCAGACGTACTCGCACTTCACGAGGGAGTGGGACTTCTCGTAGATGACGGCGGAACGCACCTCGGCGACATGGTCGACACAGAAGTCGTGGACCAGCTTCAGCGTCTTCCCGGTGTCGGCGACATCGTCCGCGATCAGGACTCGCTTATTGGAGAAATCAATCGCATTCGGCACCGGGGCTAGCATGACCGGCATTTCGAGAGTCTCATTCACTCCCGTATAAAATTCAACATTCACCAAATGAATGTTCTTGCAGTCGAGCGCGTACGCCAGGCCGCCGGCCACGAAGACGCCGCCGCGCGCGATCGACAGGACGACGTCGGGCTCGTACCCGTCGTCCGCGATGGTCTGCGCCAGTTCCCGGATCGCGCCGCCGAACCTGTCGTACGTCAGGTTCTCCCGTACGTCACTCATGCTCACACCTGCGTCCGGTGGAAGTTCTTGAACGAGCGGGAGGCCGTGGGCCCGCGCTGCCCCTGGTAACGGGAGCCGTACCGCTCACTGCCGTACGGGAACTCCGCCGACGACGACAGCCGGAACAGACAGAGCTGGCCGATCTTCATCCCGGGCCAGAGCTTGATGGGCAGCGTCGCGAGATTCGACAGTTCGAGGGTGACGTGACCGGAGAACCCGGGGTCGATGAACCCCGCGGTCGAGTGGGTGACGAGCCCGAGCCGGCCGAGGGAGCTCTTTCCCTCCAGCCGCGAGGCGAGGTCGTCCGGCAGGCTGATGACCTCGTAGGTCGACGCCAGGACGAATTCCCCCGGGTGGAGAATGAAGGCCTCATCGCCCTCCGGCTCGACCGTCCGTGTGAGATCGGCCTGCTCGACGGCCGGGTCGATATGGGGATAGCGGTGATTCTCGAACACCCGGAAGTAGCGGTCGAGCCGCACATCGATGCTCGATGGCTGCACCATGGATTCATCGTAGGGATCGATGCGTACGCGTCCGGCGTCGATCTCGGCCCGGATGTCCTTGTCTGAGAGAAGCACCCCCCGAGGATACGCAGAGCGCGCGGACCCGCCCGACCCGGACGGCTCCGCGCGCCCCTTCCTCAGCGTTCGCCACTCCCCCGCCGACTCCTCACCACCGCTACCGCCGCCGCGCCTCCACCGGCACCACACTGCGCAACCGCGCACACCGGGGACACCGAACGAGCCGCGCGGGCCCGATCCGTCCGGCCCCGAGCTGCTGCATCGGAAACGAGGCGGTGGCGAAAACGTGCCCTTCGGCACAGCGGACGACGGTGCGCTCCAACAAGTCCATCGAGTCCCTTCCCCAACAAATGCGGACGAACACCCACATTAGGGGATGAACAAATCGGACTCGCGAGCGGCACTCCGCCTCCCCACCGTACGCCCCAACTGCCGCCCGCGAGACCCGCGTCGACGGGGCCCGGGGGCCGGGCGCGTCGCGCGTTGTACCGGCCGGGGCGGGGATGGGGTAGAGTGAGCGGCGCTGCGGTTCTGGATCACCGGGATGGCTGCGCGGGTGTAGTTTAATGGTAGAACATGAGCTTCCCAAGCTCAGAGCGCGAGTTCGATTCTCGTCACCCGCTCCATAGAAAAGCCCCGGGCCAGCGGCCCGGGGCTTTCGCGTTGTCTAGACCAATTGTTTGGGCAGTGTGCCCTTTGCCTGCCGATGGCAAAAATGATCGTGTCAGAGGACTCCGGACTGCCCCTGTCTCGTCGCGCCCGCGGAAGCGACCCGCCCGTCGACGGGTTTCCTGGCGGTCTCGCTTGGCGGGGGCCTACGGTGCTGGTGGGTTCGAGAGCCGGAGGGGGTTCCGTGGTGGGTACGGGGTTGGCGGAGCGGATCGCTGAGGGGCGGGCCGGGGTGGGTGATCCCCGGGCGCTGGTGGGGGAGTTGCGGCGGTCGCTGGTGCTGGTGCCGGTGGCGGACGGCGGGCTGTGGACGGCCGAGTTCGGTGGGGTGCGGTGGGTGTGCGGCTTCACTGATGAGGGGGCGCTGGCGCGGTTCGCGGCGGCGCGGGGTGAGGCCGGTCGGTCGTGGGAGTTCGCCGAGATGCGTGGCGCGCGGTTGCTGGACGAGGTGGTTCCCGCGTTGGGCGCGCCGGCCGGTGTGGCGGTGAACATCGCCGATGGGGATGGGTCGATGCTGTTTCCGCCGGTGGTGGGGATCGTGCCGGACGCGGTGGCCGTGGACGCGGGCCAGGGGGGTGTGCGCTGATGGGCGGCGCGGAGGATCTGGGCGTTTCCCGGGAGAGCGTGCAGCGGATCACCTCGGGGCTGCGGTCGGCGGTCGCGGAACTGGGTGAGATCGGTACCGGAACCGGTTCGCTGATGGGCAAGGGCCTCTCGGAGCTGTCGATGACCGGGATGGAGGCCGGGCACCACGGGCTGTCGACGGATTTCGAGGACTTCTGCGAGCGGTGGGAGTGGGGGGTGCGGGCGCTGGTCCAGGACGCGAACACGATCGCGGCGAAGCTGGGGCTGGCGGCAGGGCTGGTCTGGGAGGAGGACCGGTACATCGAGGGGACGATGAAGGTCGCGGTGAACGCCGCCGTCGGCAATCCGCACGCCTCGGAGGACGAGATCGTGGAACAGGGGTGGGGCGAGGTCCTCCGACCCGACTATCTGGACCCGGACTACAGCGCGGAGTCGTTCGAACGGGCCCGTGAGGAAGCCGGTCAGACGTGGAAGGACACCGGGCGGGCGGTGCTGACCGAGGGTCTGGGCGGGCAGCGGGTCAGCGCGATCAATGACCTCATCGGCGTGGACCAGGAGCAGTTCGACAGGGCTGTTGACCGTACGTTCGGGCCGTCTGCGGAGGATCGGGCTGCTGAGCAGCGGGGGCAGGGTGGCGGCGGGGGGAGCTGAGTCGTGGGTATCGGGGACATTGCCAGTGATCTGACGCCGGATGTGGTGGAGGACGCGGTTGAGAAGGGGACCGAGTGGGTCGGTGAGCGGGTCGAGGATGCGGGGGACTGGACGGCGGACCGGCTCGATGACGTCGGCTGGGAGTCGGGGTCGGACTGGGTCCGGGACAAGTCCCGCTCGCTGGCCAACCGCATGGGCGCCGAAGTCGACGAACTCGACCTAGGGCAGAGCGAGGACAAGACCAGGCTGGTCCACGGGTCGCCGTCGAAGCTGCGGTCGACGGCCTCGCATCTGAAGGATCTCCAGAAGGCGTTCGACAGTGTCGGCAGGGGGCTGGGGGGTCTGGATTCGGCGTCGTTGAAGGGGCAGGCGGCGGACGCGTTCCGGGCGACGGTGCAGATCGAGCCGCCGAAGTGGTTCAGGGCCGCTGACGCGTGTGAGAAGGCCGCCGGGGCGCTGGAGGCGTTCGCGGGGACGGTGGAGTGGGCGCAGGGGCAGGCGCAGACGGCGATCGGCTTGTGGAAGGCGGGGACGAAGGCGTCCGCGGACGCTCTGGACGCGCACAACGCGAGTGTGGCGTCCTACAACAAGGCGGCCGACCAGTACAACGCGAAGCCCGCAGACCAGCGGGACCCCTCCTCGCTGCCGCCGAAGCCGGGCGAGTTCTCCGACCCGGGCAGGGCGCGGATGGAGCAGGCGCAGGAACTCCTCGCCGAGGCGCGCAAGCAGCGCAATACCGCGGCGGCCACGGCGCGCGCGGCGGTGGCCGCGGCCCGGGACGCGGCCCCGCCCAAACCCTCGTACGCCGCGCAGGCCGCGGACGGCCTGGCGGAGTACGAGGTCCTCAGGACCCACTTCGGCGCGGGAATCGTCAAGGGCACGGCCGGGCTGGTCACCTTCGCCCGCAGCCTCAACCCCCTCGACCCCTACAACCTCACCCACCCCGCCGAGTACGCCCTCGCCCTCAACAACACCGCCGCCGGCCTCGTCCAGGTCGCCAACGACCCCGCGGGCGCCGGCAAACAGATGATCAGCAACTTCATGAAGGACCCCGCCGAGGGCCTCGGCCGGCTCGTCCCCGACCTCCTCCTCACCGCCGCCACCGGCGGCGCCGGAGCCGGCGTCAAAGGCGCCCGCGTCGCAAAAGAGGCCGCCGACCTGGCCAACGACGCCCGCAAGCTCGAACGCGCCGCTCCCGAGGGCACCCACAACCGCCCGGACGGTGAACGTACGACCGGGGGCACCGACCCGGTCGATCTCGCCTCCGGCCGCATGTTCCTGCCTCAGACCGATGCGGTCCTCCCGGGCGTGCTGCCGCTCTCCTTCACCCGCCGGGCGGAGTCGGGCTACACCGCGGGCCGGTTCTTCGGCCCCTCCTGGTCCTCCACCGTCGACGAACGCCTGCAGATCGACGCCACCGGTGTCATCCACATCACCGACAACGGGCTGCTGATCACCTACCCGCACCCGGTACCGGGGCTGCGCACGCTTCCGGAATCAGGGACCTCACGGAGCGCCCTGAGCCGCGACGACGCCGGCGACTACACGCTCACCGACCCCGAGACCCGGCTGACCAAGCACTTCACCGGCCCTCCCTGGGCTGAGCCCGGGAACGACGGCACCGCCTGGCTCGTCCAGATCACCGACCGCAACAACAACACCATTACCCTGGACCGCGCTGACGACGGCACGCCCCTGGCCCTCGTCCACTCGGCTGGCCACCGCCTCGTCCTGACCGTGGCCGAGGGCCGAGTCACCGGACTGAGTCTGATGGACGGCACGGGAACGATCCATCCCCTGAAGTCCTACGGCTACGAGTCCGGCAACCTCTCCGCCATCACCCAACCGTCCGGGTCAGCCCTCAGCCTCGAATACGATGACGCCCGCCGGATCACGGCCTGGACCGACTCCAACCGGAGCCGGTACGCGTATGTGTACGACGAGCACGACCGGGTGATCGCGGCAGGAGGCGAGGCGGGGCACGTCGCACTCGCGCTCTCCTACAGTCGCCCCTCCCCCGCCACAGGCCACCGCGTGACCACCCTGACCACTGCCGACGGCCACACCACCCGGCACCTGATCGACGCCAGGTGCCGGGTCCTTGCCACCACCGACCCGCTCGGCCACACCACTCGGTACACGTACGACAGCCACGGCAGACACCTCACCCGTACCGACCCGCTCGGCCGCGTCACCGACTTCATGTACGACGAACAAGGTCACCTGCTCACCGTCACCCGCCCCGACGGCAGTCGGCTCACGACGAAGCGCGACCCGTCGGGAAGCCACATGGAAACGCGAGGACCGGACGGCGCGCGCCGTCTGCAGGAGTTCGACGAGCAGGGCAACCTGACAGCCGCCACCGACGCGGCCGGGCACACCACCCGTTGGAACTTCGACGCACAGGGGCGGCCGACCTCGGTCACCGACGCGCTCGGGGCCACCACCACGATCCGCTGTGACGCAGCCGGTATGCCGACGGAGGTGACGGATCCCACGGGTGGCACCACCCATGTGAAGCGCGACGCACTGGGGCGCCCTGTGCTCATCACTGATCCCGTCGGCGGCACCACCCGTCTCGAGTGGGACGCGGACGGCCGACTGGCCCGCAGGGTGGCCCCGGGCGGCGCCACCGAATCGTGGACATACGACGGCGAGGGCAACTGCCTCACCCACACCGATCCGGTCGGCGGCGTCTCGTCCTTCGACTACACCCACTTCGACCTGCCGACGGCCCGCACCCATCCGGATGGAGCCCGCTACTCATTCCGCTACGACGCCCATCTGCAGCTCACCCAGGTGGTCAATCCCCTGGGGATGACATGGGGTTACGCGTACGACGCGGCCGGCCGCATGATCTCGGAGACCGACTTCGACGGCCGCACCGTGTCTTACCACTACGACGCCGACGGACAGCTCAGCTCCCGCACCGACGCCCTCGGCCAGACCATCTCGTTCAAGCGCGACCGGCTCGGTCGAGTCATCGAGAAGGATGCCGACGGGCGAGTGACCGTCTACAGCTACGACCACGCCGGACGCCTTCTGCAGGCGTCGAGCCCGGACAGCGAACTCCTCTACCGGTACGACCGCCGAGGCCAGGTCAAGACCGAGCTGGTAGACGGATACGCCATGGACTACGCGTACGACGCTGCGGGGCGCCGTACTCGCCGCACTACACCCACCGGGCAAGTGACCACGTACGCCTACGACAGCGGTGGACGACCCGCACACCTGACGGCAGGAGGCTGCCGGGTCGGCTTCACCCACGATGTCGCCGGGCGGGAAACAGCCCGCGTATTCGGCGGCTTCTTCACCGTCGCCTCGGCCTGGGACGAGGCCGGACGGCTCTCTGCCGAGGAACTGAACGCCGATGGCCGCGCACTCAACGGCCGGAGTTACGCCTACCGCTCGGACGGTCATCTCGCTGAACTGTCCGACCGGCTGTCGGGCTCACGTACCTTCGACCTCGACGCGGTCGGCCGGGTCACCGCGGTGCATGCGCGAGGCTGGACAGAGCGTTACGCCTACGACGCCAACGGCAACCAGACCGAGGCCGTCTGGCCTGCCACACATCCGGGCAGCGACGGCACCGGACCCAGGTCCTACACCGGCACGAAGCTCATTCGGGCCGGAGGCAGCCATTTCGAGTACGACGACCTGGGGCGCGTCACCCTCCGCCGAAGGGCCCGGCTCTCCCGCAAGCCCGAAATCTGGCGTTACACATGGGACGCCGAAAGCCGTCTCACTTCGGTGATCACCCCGGACGGCACCCGCTGGCGCTACAGATATGACCCGCTGGGACGTCGCACCGCCAAGCAGCGCCTGTCCACCGACGGCGGGACCGTCGTCGAAGAGGTCAGGTTCGCCTGGGACGGCCTCACCCTCTGTGAACAGACCATGCGAGAGCCCGATCTCCCGAACACCGTTGTCCTCACCTGGGATCACCGCGCCGGAGTCCCTCTCGCCCAGACCGAACGCATCCTGACCGCGGACACCCGTCAGGACGAGATCGACCGGCGATTCTTCGCTATCGCCACTGACCTCGTCGGTGCCCCCACCGAACTCGTCGACGAGTCGGGCGACATAGCCTGGCGCACCCGCACCACCATCTGGGGTACCACTGCCTGGGCCCGGACGAGTACCGCCTACACCCCTCTGCGCTTTCCGGGCCAGTACTACGACCCGGAGACCGGCCTCCACTACAACCTCTTCCGCCACTACGATCCGGAAACCGGCCGCTACGTCTCCCCCGACCCTCTCGGTCTGGCGCCCGGGCCCAATCCCGTCGCCTATGTCGACAACCCCTTCACATGGTGCGATCCGCTGGGCCTCATGCCGAAGTGTCCCAAGGAGAGGGCCCGGAAGGTTTCCGACCAGGTGATCGAACGGGCCCAGGAAGGGAAGATGAGGAAGTCCGGCAACTACCACGCCGACACACGACACCAGTTCAGCGACGACCGGGTTCTGGAGATCCTCAAGAACCCCGACGCGGTCTACCACTCCCAGGGGCAGCGGGGGAACCTCACCTTCCGGCAAGGAGAAGACGTCGTGATTACCAAGGGGCCAGGTGCCGGCGCGGGCGATGTCATCACCGCGTACGGTCCTTCGGGGACCCGAGGGGAAAGCGGTGCGAAGGCATTCGGCGGGTCGCCCGACGACCCCGGCCTGCCGGTGACCCATGACGATATTGTGAACGGCAATATTCCGGACAGCCGAGGCGGCACGTTGGCGCCCGCCGATCAAATCCGATGAGGTGGGACACCTGTGGATATCGCCCTGGACACCCTTCGCGCCGTGGTGACGGGCACTCCGCTGACATCCGTCCCACGCCTCGCCCTCGACATCCCTCAATTGATCGTCGGTGAGTTCACCAACCGGGCAGGATTCGAGCGGCTACTGCCCGGTGCCTTCGGAAGCCAGGAGTGGCTGGGGTCGGAGAACGACGACCTTCTGTTCGACAACGGCAGCCGCGAGCTGGTCGGCGTGGGGCTCCACCTGCCCGCCGTATCCGCCCCGGCAGAGGCCGGGGCCCGCCTGTCCACCGAGCCCCGGGCCGTCCGGGGCGGGCTCCGCGCGGAGGAGGCACTCGACTTCGCCCTCGCGCAGACAACGGTGCTGTGCTGCGACCGCGAAGCGACGGAACTGGCCTGCCTTCGGGATCTCGCGGTCCTCGACACTCCGCTGGATGCCCGGATCGGTATCGCCCCCGACCTGGTGTTCCTGGTCCAGGCCGGGGCGGTCGTCGGCTGGAGCCTGGCCGACCCTGTCCGATACCTGACTACTGGGTACGCCGCCGCCGATCCGGCGCCGCCGACGCCATCCACCAGGCTGCGACTGGCCGAGTGTCTCGCACTGATCACCCAGCCGTTGGTCGACGATGTGATGGACAAGGAACCAGACGCCTGGCACCGACTCCGGTCGACCGAGCGGGCCCTGCGCGAACAGCGGGAGGACTTGAACAGGGCAGCAGCGCTCCACCGGCTCGTGGCCCGCCTGATCGAGGACTACGAGAACTGGTGAGTGGGGCGGGCCTTGGGTTTACCTCTCTCGCTGTTCGCCCCGACATCTCGACGTACAGGCCGCCCCGAACCGCTTGTACCATGCCGGCTCCAGGAGCTCGGACGGTGCCATGCCCGCGCCTCCTTCGACCTGAGCGACTTGCAAGCGCGACAGGGCGGATCCGACTGGATCGGCGACACGAAAACGCGCCACCTGCGGACTCGACGAGCAGGAAATCACCGGGCTGCGGCAGTGGGCACAGGCATCGGTCAACGCCACCGATGAATGACTCTGCTGGCTCGCCACCCGCCGGGGCGGGAGTTCCGATCGATGAGGAGCCCTTGTGGCCAGGACGCCCGCGCCTGAACGGCGCCTTCCACGGCAGCACAGCGCCGTCGCGGCGAGCGCTGCCTGGCAATCGGACAGGGGCGCGGGCGGGCCCACTGATGGGAGCCACCCATCCGGCCCGGAGCCCGGGAGCCGTGCCACAACGTGCCAGTCACAGGGGTGAACAACGGTCAGCAGCGGGTCGACCCACTCTGCGGAACCAGCCCCGAGAGGGGCATACCCGCAGGTCGGCAGGGTGGCCCACGCCACGTGCCGGATGATTCCCAAGCTCAGAGCGCGAGTTCGATTCTCGTCACCCGCTCCACAGAAAAGCCCCAGGCCGATGGCCCGGGGCTCTCGTGTTGTCCGGACCGCTTCAGGGGTCGCGTGCCCGTTCCGCGGGGGATCAGGAAGGCGGCTCCGCCAAGTACTCCTCCGGGGCCGTCGCCCCGCCCATGGCGAACTCCGCGGCATAGCGGGCCTCGCCCAGGGCGGATATGAGGCGGGTGGCGATGCGGTCCACGTCGAAGCGTTCGCCGCCGCGCAGGGGGGCGTGGACCGAGTGGCGGGTTGTGGTGGCCGCGCCCAGGAGGCGGGCCGCTTGGGTGGGGTGGGGGGAGAGGGAGTGGGCTCCGGCCAGGCCCTCCAGGGTCAGGGCTATCGCCCGGGGGTCGCCGGTGGCGCGGGCCGCCGTGTGGGCGTTCCGCTGGAGTGTCAGCGCGGCCGGGGCGTCGCCCCGGGCCTCCGCCAGGAAGCCCAGTTCGACCAGGATCAGCGAGGGTCTGGCCGGCTCGTAGCCCATGCGGCGGTGCAGGTCGAGCACCCGGAGCAGATGGCGTTCGGCCGCGTCCAGGTCACCGGCCCGGCGGGCGCCGAGGGCGAGGCCGGTCTCGGCGTACTGCTCGCCGAAGCTGTCCGACTGGCCCGCCGCGAGCCGGGCGGCGCGCTCGTGGAGGTCCCGGGCCCGGGGCAGGTCCCCGGTCAGCAGCGCGACCCGGCCGAGGCCGGAGAGGTGGAAGGAGACCTGGGGCCACAGCCCCAGGTCCTCGGCCATGCGCAGCCCCTCCCGGTACAGGCGCCCGGCCCGCTGGTAGTCGCCGGTGATCTCGGCCAGCGTCCCGAGCGGCACCGATGCCTGGAGCTGCCCCCACTGGTCGCCCAGTTCACGGAAGAGCTCCAGGCTCCGTTCGCCGTCCCGGCGCAGCGCGGCGAGGTCTCCGCGCAGATTCGCGTGGTACGTCCGGCTGCCCAGGGCCGCGGCCGTGCCCCAGCGGTCACCGAGCGACCGGAAAGCCGTCAGCGCCCGCTGGACCAGCTCCTCGCTCGGCGCCACATCACCGATCCCGTAGAGGCTCGACCCGAGGAACCACTGGGCCCTGGCCCGCCCTCCCGGGTCGTCCACCTCCTCGTACGGCAGCAGCGCGGCGCGGTACTCGGCCACCGGGTCGGCGACCCCGCCGAGCACCAGCCGGAAACCGCCCAGCAGGGCCGTGGCCCTGGCCACCGCGGCCGGCGGTGCGCCGCCGAGCGACAGCGCCACGGTCAGGGACCGTCTGGCCTCGTTGCTCCGGCCGCGCAGATACCAGTACCAGCTCAGCGCGTTCGTCAGACGCAGCGCGCGATCGGCGTCGCCGCACCGCACCGCGCAGTCGAGCGCGGTACGCAGATTCGCGGTCTCCGCGTCCAGGCGGTGCAGCCACCGCCGCTGGCCGTGACCCCGCAGATGGGGCTCGGCCCGTTCGGCCAGAGCCGTGTAGTAGTCGCGGTGCGCGCGCCGGACGCCGTCGGACTCGCCGCTGTCGGTGAGGCGTTCGACGCAGTAGGCGGTGACCGATTCGAGGAGCTGGTACCGGGGCCCGTCCGGGCCGTCCGTCATGACCACCAGGGACCAGTCCACCAGCCGGGCGACCAGGTCGAGCACCTCCGTGCGGTCCAGGTCGTCCCCGGCGCAGACCTCCTCGGCGGCGTCGAGGGTGCAGCCGTCGGCGTGCACCGCGAGACGGCGCAGCACCGTGCGCTCCCGGTCGCCGAGCAGCTCCCAGCTCCAGTCGATGACCGCCCGCAGGGTCCGCTGGCGCGCCGGGGCGCCGCGCACCCCGGAGGCCAGCAGAGGGAAGCGGTCGTCCAGCCGCGCCGCCAGCTCCGCCACCCCCAGCACCCGCACCCGGGTCGCCGCCATCTCCAGCGCGAGCGGAATCCCGTCGAGCCGCCGGCAGATCGACACGACCGCCCCGACATTGGCCGCGTCGAGCACGAAGCGCGGTGCCGCCGCGGTCGCCCGCGTCACGAACAGCTCCACCGCGCTGTAGCGGCGCACGGTCGCGGGGCTCAGCTCCGCCGCGGGTCCGGGCCGCCGCAGCGGCGGCACCTCCTGGAGGTACTCGCCGGTGACGCCCAGCGGGACCTGGCTGGTGGCCAGAATCCTCAGCGCGGGGACGGCCCTGAGCAACCGCTCGGTCAGCTCGGCCACCGGAGCGGCCACATGCTCGCAGTTGTCGAACACCAGCAGGGCCGGCCGCTCGCCCAGCGCCTGGGCGACCCGGTCGGCCGGCGAGGGCGGCGCGCCCCCGGACCCCGGGCCCGAAGCCGTGTCGTCCCGTACGTGGAGAACCGCGCCGAGCACCTCGTACAGCTCGCGCGTCGTGCGCACCCCGTCCGGTGACGGGTCGAGCGCGCCGAACTCCACGAGCCGTACGCCGCCCGGGAACTCGTCGGTGACCAGCGCGGCGGCCGCCAGCGCCAGTTGCGTCTTGCCGACCCCGCCCGAGCCGATGAGCGTCACCAGTCGGTTCGCCGCCAGCAGCTCGCGCAGTTCGCCGATCGCCTCCGTCCTGCCGATCAGTCCGGTGAGGGAGGTCGGTACGTTCGTCGGCGGGCGGGCGGCGGCCGTGCCGGGGGAGGGGGCGGCGGTCAGTGCCGCGTCCTGGGTGAGGATCGCCTGGTGCAGGGCGGCCAGTTCGGGGCCGGGGTCCAGGCCCAGGGAATCGGCCAGCCGTCCGCGCAGATCGGCGTAGCTGCTGAGCGCGTCGCTCTGCCGGCCGGCGAGATAGAGCGCCCGCACCTGGGCGGCGCGCAGCCGCTCGCGGAGGGGGTGCAGGGCGACCAGGTCGCCCAGTTCGTCGGCCACCAGGGCGTGTTCACCGAGGTCGAGCCGCGCCTCGGCCTGCTCCTCCAGCGCCGTCAGCCGCCGCTCCTCCAGCCGGTCCCGTGCGGCGCGGGTGAACTCCTCATCGGCGAAGTCGGCGAAGGCGGGGCCGCGCCAGAGGGCCAGCGCGTCCGCGAGGAGAGCGGCGCGCGGCCGGGGGCCGCCGGCCGCCCGCGCGCGCGTCACCAGGGCGTGGAAGCGGTCGGCGTCCACGGCGTCCGGGCCGGTCCGCAGCGCGTAGCCCGGCGCGAGGGAGACCACGAGGTCCCGGCCGCCCGGCTCGGCGCGCTCCAGCGTCCGCCGCAACTGCCACACCTTGCTGTGCAGCACACCGAGCGGGTTGCCGGGCGGCCCGGTCCCCCACAGGTCGTCGATCAGCCGGTCCGCGGAGACCGGCCGTCCCCGGTGCGCCAGGAGACAGGCCAGCAGAGCACGGACTTTGAGCCCCGGGAGCCGGACCGCCCGGCCGTCCGCCGTCCACACCGCCAGCGAACCGAGAACCCCGAAGTGCATGCGATCACGCTAACCCGGCGCGGCGGGTCCTGGCCGGGATGTGCCGATCCGAACGATCCCGATCGAACGATCCCGATCGAACGATCCCGATCGGAGGTTCCGATCCGGAGGTTCCGATCCGGAGGTTCCGATCCGGAGGTTCCGATCCGGGAAGCCCCGGCCCGGGAGGCCCCGACCCGGGAGGCCCCGACCCGGGAGCGGGGGGAGAGGCAGGGCCCGCCCCCGGAGTGTCAGGGCGTCGAGAGCGGTTCCCCGGCCCTCTCCCGCGGATCGTCCCCGCTCGGGGTCGCCCCCCGGCGCCCGCGCAGCAGCGTGAACGCGATGGCCGCGCTGATCACGGTGATCACGGCGCAGGTCGCGCCGACCGCGTTCAGCCCGCTGGTGTACGCCTCCCCCGCGGCGGTCAGCAGAGCGTCGGACGCCCCGGCGGGCAGCTCACGGGCCGCCGTGATCGCGCCCTCCATGCTTCCCCCGGCGGAGTCGGCGGCGGACGCCGGGATGCCGTCGGGCACCTCGATCGCGTCCCGGTAGACGGCCGTGCCCAGGCTGCCGAGCGTGGCGATGCCGAGCGCGGTGCCCAGGTCACCGCTGATGGAGGAGAGCGCCGCCGCCGAGCCGCCCCGCTCCGGCGGTACGGAGCCGACGACCAGGTTGGTGCCGAGCGCCCCGAAGGTGCCCACGGCGATGAATGTGATCACGAACCCGGTCATCAGCAGCGGCATCCCGCCGACCGGGCCGACGAGGACGAGCAGCAGATAGCCGGTGGCGCCGGTGAGCAGACTCGCGCCGATGACGGTGCTGAGCGCGTACCGTCCCGCGAGGACCGGCGCCACCTGCGCGGCGGCGATCGACGCGACGGCCGCGGGCACCATCCACAGACCCGCCTCCATCGGTGAGTACCCCTCGACCATCTGGACGAAGCCGGTGACGAAGAGATAGCCCCCGCCGGTGCCGAGCATCGAGACCATCAGGATCAGCAGCGCGGCGGTGAACGCGCCGACCCTGAAGAGCCTCAGATCCAGCAGCGGATCGGCCAGCCTGCCCTGCCGCGACACCAACACCGCGCCGACGGCCGCGCCGACGGCGATCGCGGCGACCGGCACCGGCGCGAGGCCGTGGCGCGCCAGCTCCTTCAGCCCGTGGATGACCGACAGGATCGACACCAGCGACAGCACCACGCTGAGCAGGTCGATCCCGCCGGCGCGGGGGTTCTTGTGCTCCGGCAGCAGTACGGGCGCGGCGATCAGCAGCAGCACCGTGACGGGCACGCCGAGCAGGAAGACCGAGCCCCACCAGAAGTACTCCAGCATCACGCCGCCGACGACCGGGCCCAGCGCGGTGCCTCCCATGAAGCAGCCGGCCCACACCGCGATGGCACGGCCCCGCTGGTACGGGTCCCGGAACAGGTCGCCGATGAGGGCGAGGGTGGACGGCATCAGCGTGGCCGCCGCGATGCCGAGCAGGGCGCGGGTGACGATCAGGGCCTCGGCGCTGGTGGCGCAGGCGGCGGCCACCGAGGTGACGCCGACGGCCACCGCACCGATCATCAGCAGCTTGCGGCGGCCGATCCGGTCGCCCAGCGTGCCCATGGTGATGAGGAATCCGGCGATCAGGAAGCCGTAGATATCCATGATCCACAGCGTCTGCGCGCCGGTCGGCTCCAGCGCCTCGGCGAGGTGGGGCAGGGCCAGATAGAGCACGCTCTGATCGAGAGAGATCAGCAGGGTGGGCAGGGCCAGCACCGCGAGGCCCAGCCACTCCCGGGTTCCGGCCTTGGGGACGGGGGCCTCGGGGACAGGGGCCTCGGGGGCGTGCGATGACATGGGGTTCCTCCCTGGTGGGTGATGCGGGTGCACGGGTGCGCGGGTGTGCCCGCCGGGGCGCCGGAAGGCGTCCCCCGTCGAGGCGCCGGAAGGCGTACCCGCCGAGGCGCCGGACCGGGGACCGGGCCCCGGCGGGTACGGCCGGCCGCTCGGCGCGGGCCTCGCACCGCCGGTGCGGGGTGCACACGTCTCCCACGGTGCGCGGCGCCCCTCGCGGTGCTCTCTCACTCCGCTCTCACTCTTCTCTCACTCGGTTCTCAGCCGTCCGTGGTCCGTTCTCCGTACCGGCGATTCCGTCCGGCCGCAGGGGGATTCGGCGCACCGCGGGGGGTGCCGGGGGCGCTGTCCCATAACCTCATGCGTGAAGACGGCGGTTGCGATCTGTGTTCACTCTGGGGAGGCGATGGTGCTCGGAAGGGCCACAAGACTGCTCGCGGGCGCTCTGACCGTGGCCTGCATGGTGCTCATCGGCCCCAGCGCGCCGAGCGATGCCCACCTCGCCGGGTCACCGTCCCCCGAGTCCGTCCGGGAGGTCGTGCCGAACCGGGTCATGACGTGGAACATCTGCAACCCCTGCAAGGAGAGCAACGCGGACCGCGCGGCGGAGATCGCCCTGCACGCGCCGCAGGTCATCGGCTTGCAGGAGACCTGTGTGCGGGACGTCGAGATGATCCGGGACTATCTGGAGAGCCGTTACGGGCTGGACTACCACGTCGAGTACGGGGCGGTGCTCCGGCACCGGGGCCGCTGCGGCGGGCTGCCGTGGAGCCCCGGGGCCTTCGGGCAGGCCGTGCTCTCGGCGGCGCCGATGACCGACCGCGTCAGTGTGGAGTATCCGAACGGCGGTTCCGAGGACCGCGGGTACATGGCCGTCACCACCACGGTGGCGGGCCGGCCGGCCCGGGTCTTCAACACCCACCTCGCCCACCGGCGCCAGGAGGAGGTCCGGGCGGACCAGACCCGCGTACTCGGCGCGGATGTCGCCCGGCACGAACGCGCGATCGTCCTCGGGGACTTCAACGCCGTCCCGGAGGCCCCCGAACTCAGCCGGATATGGGAACTGGCCAAGGAGACCGACACCGAGTGCCTGCCCTCGGTCACCGGCACCTGCGAGCCGACCACCGACTGGGTCCGCAAGTTCGACTACATCTTCCTGCGCGGCATCACCCCGCGCGAGCAGGGTGTGCATCCCACCGACTACTCGGACCACCATCTGCTCCGCGCCGACCTGGTCCCGCAGACATGAGACGCGCCGCCCCTTCCCCCGGGGGCGGTACGGACGAGGTCAGGGCGGCTCCCCCGGGGGTGGTACGGACGAGGTCAGGGCGGCGCGTCGCCGCGCCGCGCGGCCGTGTCGAGGAGTTCCGGCAGGTCCTTGAGCCGGTCGAGACCGCTCACCGCGCGCGCCGTGCGGTGGTTGGCGGCGAGCCGGGCGCGGTGGCGGTG
This sequence comes from Streptomyces sp. NPDC001985, assembly GCF_040296845.1. NCBI lineage: Bacteria > Bacillati > Actinomycetota > Actinomycetes > Kitasatosporales > Streptomycetaceae > Streptomyces > Streptomyces sp. NPDC001985. The sequence continues at coordinate 4,764 of NZ_JBEOYB010000023.1, read as the reverse complement.
GAGGAAGGCCCAGTAGCCGGTGGTGTAGGGGCAGGCGCGGTCGCCGGTGCGATGGGCGGGGTGGTGGGCGCACGGCCCGCACAGGTCGCTCATCCGGTTGAGGTAGGCGCCGCCGGAGGTGTAGGGCTTGGTGGTCATGAGACCGCCGTCGGCGTACTGGGACATGCCCACCACATTGGGGAGCATGACCCAGTCGTAGCCGTCGACGAAGCAGCGGTGGAACCAGTCGGTGACGGCCGCCGGGTCCCAGCCGTCCTGGAGGGCGCGGCTGCCGAGCACCATCAGGCGGGGGATGTGGTGGGTCCAGCCGGTGTCCCGCACCTGGGCGAGCACCGTCGACAGGCACCGGGCGGTGACCGCGTCGGCGTCCAGGTCGAGGAACCAGCGCGGCAGCGGCGCGGTGTGGCGCAGTGCGTTGCGGTGGCGGTACTCCTCACCGAAGTACCAGTACAGATGCCAGACGTACTCGCGCCAGCCGGCGATCTGCCGGACGAAGCCCTCCACGCTGTTCAGGGGCGCGTCGCCCGCCCGGTGGGCGCTCTCGGCGCGCCCCACGCACTCGGCGGGGTCGAGCAGGCCGAGGTTCAGGGGCGCGGAGAGCAGGCTGTGGCTCATCACCGGGTCGGCCGCGAGCACGGCGTCCTCGTACCGCCCGAAGTCCGGCAGCCGGTGGGTGACGAAGTGGCGCAGCGCGGCGAGTGCCTCGCGCCGGGTGGCGGCGAAGCGTCTGGGGCCGTCGCGGCCGGCGAAGGAGACATCGCCGTCGCGCTCCCAGCGGTCGAGGTCGTGGCGGACCTCCTCGTCGATGGCGTCCTCGCGCGGCTCCCAGGGGCCGGGGACGCCGAGAGTGTCCTGTCCGCGCGGCGGGGGCTCGCGGTTGTCGTGGTCGAGGTTCCATCGGCCGCCGAGGGGCTCGTCGCCATCCATGAGCAGGTCGTGGCGCTCGCGCACCCAGCGGTAGAAGCGCTCCAGCCGCATGGCGTGTCCGGCGCCCGGGGGACTGCCGTGGGCGCCCCCGGGTCCGGAGCCGGAGCCGGGTCCGGAGCCGGAGCCGGGGCCATCGCCGTGGGCGGCCCACTCGGCGAAGTCGTCGTGGCTCACCAGGAAGCCCTTCGCCGGCAGGATCTCCACGCCCTGCCGCGCGCCGGCGAAGTCCCGCGCCCGGCGCGAGGTGGGGTGGCAGACCGTCAGCGCGCCGCGCGCCCCCGCCCGCTCCAGGCCCTCGGCGTAGGTCTCGGCCCGGACATAGGTGACCCGGTCGCCGAGTTCGTCCGCGCGGTGGCGCATCGCGGAGAGCACCAGATGGGCCTTGGCGCGGTGGAAACGGCGCCGGCGCAGCACCGAGCGCGCCTCGATCATGATCAGCGGGGCGCGGGAGTCGGGGCCGCCGTGGCGCGGATCGGTGAAATGCGGTCCGAGCTGGTCCCCGAAGAGCCAGTGGGGGCGTGGAGCTGCCATGGGGTTCCGCCTCTCCGCGCCGCGCACCCGGCGGCCTCGTACCAGGTCATTGCCGCGCTCGGGGCCCCTCGTACCCGGTGACCGCCCCGCACCCGGTCGCCCCGCACCCGGCGCGGCGCGCGGGCCGCTCCCGGGAGAGGGCCGCCCGGCGGTGGACCGGTGGGCGGTGGACTGGTGGACAGTGGACCGGACCGGTGGACCGGACCGGACCGGTGGACAGTGGACCGGTGGCCACCGGGGCCCCGGTTACCCGCCCATGCTGGCACTCCCCCGCCGCTTCCCCGCGCCGACACTCCGCCGGAACGGCCCGCCGGCCGGTCGTCCCGCCCATGGCGCTGCCCCCGCCCTCGGACGCGCCCGCCCGGGACGGCCGCCCCGCCCCCGCCCCCTCCACGTAGGGTCGGATCGGACCGGGGGCCGTCACCGAGGGCCTCCCGGCCGGCGGCGGACACCCCGATCGCGAACGGAACAGGAGAGGTGCCGTGAACCATCGTGCGGCCGGGTCCGCCCCGGAGGGGCCCGAGCAGCAGGCGCTCTTCGGCTGGGACCAGACCCTGCCCGCCGCCCCGCCGGACCACGGCGGACGCGGATTCCGGGACAGCCCCCAGGCGCGGCGGATGCTGGACATCCGGGAGGTGTACGCCGAGCCCGCCGCGCTCGCCTCCCCGCGCGGCGCCGAGATCCTGGCGAGGCTGCCGGGGGTGCCCGTCACCGAGGTGGCCGGGCACTGGCGCATCCCGTCCCTGCACGGCAATGACGGCAACATCGCCCGCTGGACCCGGGTCAAGACCGAGACCCTGGTCCTGGGCGTACGGCAGACACTCACGACCCGCCCCAACGGCAGGTCGGCCGACTGGATCGCCCCCGGCGCCTCCAACGGCTGCGCCATGGCCTGCGCCTACTGCTACGTTCCGCGCCGCAAGGGCTACGCCAACCCGATCACGCTCTTCACCAACATCGAGGCGATCGTCGCCCAGGTGCGGCGGCATGTCCGGGCGCGGGGACCGAAACGGGAGCCGAACCAGTGCGATCCGCACTCCTGGGTGTACGACATCGGGGAGAACGGCGACTGCTCCGTCGACGCCCTCGTCTGCGACAACACGGCCGACCTCGTCGCGGCGTTCCGCGGTCTGCCCACCGCCAAGGCCTCCTTCGCCACCAAGTTCGTCAACCCCGACCTGCTCGCGCTGGACCCCCGGGGCCGCACCCGGGTGCGCTTCTCGGTCATGCCCGCGGCCGACTCCCGTCTGCTGGACATCCGCACCAGCCCGGTGGCGGAGCGCATCGCCGCCGCGGCCGACTTCCTCGACGCGGGGTACGAGGTCCACTTCAACCTCTCGCCGGTGGTGCTGCGCCCCGGCTGGCAGCGCGACTGGGCCGGGCTGCTCGTCCAGCTCGACGACGTCCTCCCCGGCCGGGTGAAGGCGCAGGCCGCCGCCGAGATCATCATGCTCACCCACAACAAGGCGCTCCACGAGGTCAACCTCGGCTGGCACCCACGGGCCGAGGAGCTGCTGTGGCAGCCGGCCGCCCAGGAGCCCAAGCGCTCGGAGAACGGGGCCCTCAACGTCCGCTACACCCGCGAGGTCAAGCACGAGGCCCTCGTCCGGCTGCGGGAGCTGATCGCGGCCCACGCGCCGTGGCTGCGCGTGCGATACGCGTTCTGAGCGCGGCGCACGGCTCGCGTTTCCCCGGGCCGGAGCGATTCCGACCCCTGTGCGACCCCGCGCGCCGCCGGATTTCCTGGCGGGGGGCGCGGGCGGGGGCCTACGGTGCTGGTGGGTTCGAGAGCCGGAGGGGGTTCCGTGACGGGTACGGAGACGGGTACGGGTACGGAGTTGGCGGAGCGGATCGCCGAGCGGCGGGCGGGGGTGGGGGACCCCCGGGCGGTGGTGGGTGAGTTGCGGCGCTCGCTGGTGTTGGTGCCGGTGGACCGGGGAGGGCTGTGGTCCGCGTCCTTCGGCGGGGTGCGGTGGGTGTGCGGCTTCACGGACGAGGAGGCGCTGGCGCGGTTCGCGGCGGCGCGGGGTGAGGCGGGGCGGTCGTGGGAGTTCGCGGAGGTGCGGGGGGCGCGGCTGCTGGATGAGGTGGTTCCGGCGCTGGGGGTGCCGGCGGGGGTGGCGGTGAATGTCGCCGACGGGGACGGGGCGATGTTCTTTCCGCCGGTGTCGGGGATCGTTCCGGACGGGGCGGTTGTGGGCGGGGAGGGCGGGAGCTGATGGGTGGTGGGGCGGAGGATCTCGGGGTCTCGCCCGAGAGTGTCCGGCGGATCACCGCCGGGCTGCGGTCGGCGGTGGCGGAGCTGGGGGAGATCGGCACCGGTACCGGGTCGCTGATGGGCAAGGGGCTGTCGGATCTGTCGATGACGGGGATGGAGACCGGTCACCACGGGCTGTCGACGGACTTCGAGGACTTCTGCGAGCGGTGGGAGTGGGGCGTGCGGGCGCTGGTCCAGGACGCGAACACGATCGCGGCGAAGCTGGGGCTGGCGGCCGGTCTCGTCTGGGAGGAGGACCGGTACGTCGAGGGGACGATGAAAGTCGCGGTGAACGCCGCCGTCGGCAATCCGCACGCGTCGGAGGACGAGATCGTCGGGCAGGGGTGGGGCGAGGTCCTGCGGCCGGACCATCTGGACCCGGACTACAGCCCGGAGTCGTTCGAGCGGGCTGCGGACGAGGCGGGGCGGGTGTGGAAGGACACCGGGCGGGCCCTGGTGACCGAGGGCATCGGCGGGCAGCGCGCGAGTGCGCTCAACGATCTCGCCGGGGTGGACCGGGAACGGTTCGACCGGGCCGTGGACCAGACCTTCGGGCCGTCCCCCGAGGAACGCGCCCGGCAGCAGCGGGACGGTGGGGAGAGCTGAGTCGTGGGTATCGGGGACATTGTCAGTGATCTGACGCCGGATGTGGTGGAGGACGCGGTCGAGAAGGGGACCGAGTGGGTCGGTGAGCGGGTCGAGGACGCCGGGAACTGGACCGCCGACCGGCTCGACGACATCGGCTGGGAGTCGGGGTCGGACTGGGTACGGGACAAGTCCCGGTCCCTCGCCAACCGCATGGGCGCCCAGGTCGACGAACTCGACCTCGGCCAGAGCGAGGACAGGACCGAACTGGTCCACGGGTCCCCGTCGAAACTCCGCTCGACGGCCTCACACCTGAAGGATCTCCAGAAGGCGTTCGACAGTGTCGGCACCGGGCTCGCGGGGCTGGACTCCTCCGCGCTCAGGGGCCAGGCCGCCGACGCCTTCCGGACCACGGTCAGGATCGAACCCCCCAAGTGGTTCAGAGCCGCCGACGCCTGCGGCAA